>NZ_JAVESS010000011.1 GCF_034006445.1 Desulfovibrio sp.
CCTTGAGGGTGATGATTTTTTTTCCGTCACGCACCTCAAGCTTCTGCACTGAAGCTGACCTGAATTCCGCCTTGAAAAACTCGGCATGGGCGCGAAACGCGTCGGCCAGGCCCGTGCCGGTGCCGTCAAGGATGCCGGGGTAATTCTCCACCCGGCTGGTGGTCAGTATCTGCCCGCCGGGGCGGCCCTTTTCCAGCACCAGGGTATCAAGACCGGCCCGCTTGCCGTAGATGGCGGCGGAAAGCCCGGCAGGGCCCGCTCCAATGATGACGAGTTCACGAGTTTCCATCATAAGTTCCTTGTTGCAGTGTCGCTTGATATACAATCAAAACCATTCGCAGCCCGAATTTATGGACGTCCCTGCCATGCTCCCCAGGCCGGATGGCTGCTGGGCGGCCTGCGGCAAACTCGACAACATTTGCCGCAGGCCTTTTGTGGAGGAGGGACTGTCATGCCTGGCCTCAAGCGACCGCTGGCGGTTTTCATGCATCAGATTACAAGGCCTGTATGCAATCACCGAGCCAGTTTGTCAGGCGTGGCGCAAGGAAGGCTGGAACCCTGTGCGCCGCAGAGGCCAAGACATTAATTTAGCGAACTTCCACTCCTTTGGGGAAGTCTTTGTTCAATGCTGTCCACAGGCACCAGCAGGCGACGACCGTAATAATGGAGAAGGGCGCCGCCGCTGTTATGGACGATGTCTGCAATGCCTTGATGCCGCCTGTGAGCAGCAGCACAAAGGCGAGCCCGGCCTGAAGCGTTCCCCAGATAGCCATGCGGCTCTTGGGCGGGTTGAGCATGCCGTCGGAGGTGTACATGGCCAGCACATAGGTGGACGAGCTGGCGGAAGTCACCACAAAGATGATCAGCAGGGCCATCATCAGCACGGACATGATGCTGCCCAGGGGCACATAGTCGTACATCAGATAGATACCCACGCCGATATTGTCCTTGACGGTCTGCGCGATGTCGGCAATGCCCGTCACCTGAATGTGCAGGGCCGTGCCGCCGAAGATGGAGAACCATACCACGCCGCCCAGGGTGGGCACGATGAGCACGCCAGCGACAAATTCCCTGATGGTGCGGCCACGCGAAATTCTGGCCACAAACGAGCCGACAAAGGGGCCCCAGGCAATCCACCAGGCCCAGTAGTAGAGGGTCCAGTCGTCCAGCCAGTTGCGGTACGAGCCGCCGTAAGGGGCCACCCGGAAGCTGTCGGTGATAAAGTGGCTGAGATAGTTGCCGATGACAGCCATGCTGGTTTCAATAATGGGCAGTGTGGGGCCGAGGATCAAAAGTCCCACGGACAGAACGATACACAGCGTGAGGTTGGAGTTGGCGAGGAGCTTGATGCCCTTGTCCAGCCCTGTGGCCGTGCAAAACGTGTAGAAAAATCCAAGTATGACGATCAGCGAAAGCTGAACGGTAATGTTTTCTGGCAGCTTGAAGAGGAAATGCAGGCCGCTGTTGACCTGCATGACGGCGAGCCCTACCGACGTGGCCACACCGGCAATGGTGGCAAACACGGCCGCCACGTCAATGATGCGGCCAATGGGGGTGCGGGCGGCGTCCTTGCCAAGGATGGGCAGAAAGAGGCTGCTGAACAGGCCCGGAGCGCCCTTTCTGAACTGAAAGTACGCAAGGCACATGGCTATGACCGCGTACACAGCCCAGGGGTGCAGGCCCCAGTGGATGATGGAGGCGCGCAGGGCGTCTTCGGCGGCCTGAGCTGAATCAGTGGCGCCAAAGGGACGCACTATGTAGTTGATGAGCGGTTCCGCAACGCCGTAAAAGACCATGCCAACGCCGTGGCCAGCCCCAAAAAGCATGGCGAACCAGCTCATTGTGGAAAATTCGGGTTTTTCATCGGGCTTGCCCATTCTGAGGCTGCCAAAGCGGCTGAAGGCAAGAACAATGCAAAAAATGACGAAAAAGTTCACGGCGAGCATGTACCACCAGCCCATGTACTTCGTCAGAAAAGTGAAAACACTTCCTGTGAAACTTCCGAACTGTACAGGGAGCATAAGGCCGATACCGACCACGCAAAGAACGAAAATCAGTGATACATAGTAAACAAATTTGCTTGTTTGAACTTCTGGGGTATTGCTCATGGCTTCATCCTCATATTGCAGTTCTGAATTGAGCCGGGGAAAAGCCTTTGTACAAAGCGGCCCGTCATTGCAGCGCAATGACGGGCCGTATGTATTGTCTGCTATTTTTCCACCGGGAAGATAGTCTGATCCTGCACATCGGTCTGCAGGGCTTCAACAGCCCTTCCAACTCTGTGCAGGCGCATCTTCCACTGTTCTTCAAGGGAGGCCTGAGGATTGCCAAGAGGGTAGGGGACCGCAAACGTAGGAACTATGCGGTTACTGCCCACCGTTTTAGCGATATTGACAAGGTTGCACATGACCACAACAGGAATGCCGCTACGTTCAATTTCTTTTCCGATCGTTGCACCGCAACGAGTGCAGGTTCCTCACGTGGCTGTGAGGATGACGCCCTCGACTCCCCGCTGGTGCAGCACTTCAGCAATCTCGCGGCCCATGCGCGCCGCTTCGCCCTGGGTCGTTCCCGTACCCACGGTGGAGTAGAAGTAGTCGTCCACTTCGCCGAGCAGGCCTTCGTTCTGCAAGGCCCGCATGGCGTCCAGGGGCACGACCACGTTGGGGTTCTTGTCACCCTGTTCAGGGTCGTAGCCCGCGTGGATGGTCTTGAACACGCCGGATTCCAGCGCGGCCATCTTGCTGATGTCGTACTTGCCCCAGCGTGTGGCCGAGCAGGATTCAATCCTGTCCGGGTTGCCCACGGGCACGATGCCGCCGGAAGTGACCAGGGCGATCTTGATCTTGGTGATGTCCTTGATGGCCGGGGCGATGGGAATGAGGTCAGGGGTCGGGATGGGCAGTTCTGTCTCGAATTCCTTTCCGGCAAGCTTGGCAAGCAGCATGTCCACCGCGCGATCGCAGGCGGGCACTGGTTCCATGCCAAGGTCTTCAAGGTAAACCTGGTGACGGATGCCACGGCCGAAGTAGCCTTCCATGGCGGCGGGCAACAGGCGTTCGCCAGAGGCGATCTTGTCGGCAAAGGTGGCCATGGCGGTCATATCGGCCTTCATGGTCGTGGCGCGAGCGCCGCCCTTGAAGATATACAGGTCTTTTTTGAAAAGCTCGACACCGGGGTTTTCAACGTTCATAGAGCTGATGACCGGCACGTTGAACTTTTCGCTGACAGCCTTGCACACAAGGCCGCAGGCATTGCCGTAACGACCGGCGTTAAAGGCCGGGCCAGCGATGAAGATGTCGAACTCTTTGCCTTCAAGCAGCTTGAGGCAGCGTTCCACAGCTTCGTCGGCATGCGAGGCCATAAAGTTGTCGCCGCAAATCAGGGTGTTCGTGATCTCAACATTCTTGGAAACGGCATTGAAGATATTCGAGCATCCAAGAGCGCCATCGTGCATGGCTGGCTCATAGTCCGCCATGTCTTCACCGCCAACCTGTCCGAAGAACTGGTTGAGGTAGTGGATAGCTTTTTTCTTCATGGTCTTCTCCCGATAGAGTAAAAATTATCGACGTACCAATGGGTATTTTCGTGGGCGATTAAAACTCGAAGCAACGCTTGACCGAGTAGCCGCTGGGATGGTCGGCGCAGAAAACGGCGTTGTCTTCAAGCAGGCACGATCCGTCAGGATTGACGCAACCGTCCCAGCCGCCGGAGAGACCGTCGCGCCGCAGGGACTCCAGTTCACCAAGAACGGTTTTCATGGGGGCCAGGTGCACCAGTTCGGACACGTTGCCCGTGGAAACCAGGGCGTCGGCCCTGGGGTCAAGGGCCACCAGGGGCTGGGACTTGCCGTCGCGGCCCGTGCATTCGTTGGAAATACCGACGGTTTTGACCCCGGCCTTTTCCAGCTCCACAATGACCTGGATGTAGTCCACGTCGGGGTTGCCGTAGCCTTCTTCGGCCACAATGGCCCCGTCGGCGCCCAGGTTGTTGGCAATCTGGGCGACCATGATG
Source organism: Desulfovibrio sp. (assembly GCF_034006445.1). NCBI lineage: Bacteria > Pseudomonadati > Thermodesulfobacteriota > Desulfovibrionia > Desulfovibrionales > Desulfovibrionaceae > Desulfovibrio > Desulfovibrio sp. The sequence continues at coordinate 4,015 of NZ_JAVESS010000011.1, forward strand.
GCGGATCTGACCTTCTGTTCCATGATCACGTTGAGGTTCGACATGATCACGCCGAGGAAGTTCAGGGTCTTGCCATGCTCTTTCATGAGGCGCTTGATGGTGGGGTTGGTCTGAAACTCGTACGTGGACATCTTGGAAGAGCAGGGCATGAAACTGCCGGAAACCACAGCGCCGCCAAGGATTTCATTGGGATGCATGTAGGTCGGGAGCATGTGGTTGCCGTCCCATCCGTAAACCAGGGTGTTGTAGCCCATGGCTTCCATCTGGGTCTGGGGCTGCATCACGTAGACTACCGAGGGCAGGCCGGAGACGGCGGCGTCACGGCGGTTGACGGCGTCAAGCTCGTAAACGTCGATGCTATCGGGGGTAAGGCTGGCCAGGGTTTTGCCAAGGAACTCGGCAAGGCGCATGCCAGCCCAGCGAAGGGCATGGTTTTTCTTCTGCTGCTCATGGCGCTCGAATTCTTCATCCGTGTCGGCCACAAGCACGATATTTTTCAGGAAGCCGTAGAGGGTGGCGCGCTGAAAGGGGCCGCCCATATCAATGAGGCCGTCCTGGAAGCTGCCCCAGTGCTTGCCCACAACCAGCAGGGAAGCGCCGGTAAGGGAGTGCACGCGGCCGGTCGCCGCCGAGCAGAGGTCGGAGGTCACACCGGGATGGTTGCCAGGAGCGCCACTGACGCGGCAGCGGATTTCCAGCGCGTCTTTTACGGGAACAAGGCGCACTTCATCGCCGGGCTTGACGATATGAAGCTCGGCTTCAGTAATATGCTCGTCCTTCATGACTTCGGCGAGCGCTTCTTCTTTGTTGACGGTAAAAATACCGTCGGCAAAGCCGGTTTTTGCGCCGAAGGCCACATCCTTCACTACAAAATTACCAATCTCAAGTTTCATGGGCTGCACTCCTTTTAGTGCTGAGAAAACGGTTTGTGCCGGAAAAGCCCTCTCAGGGGCCCCACAACCAGAACGCCATACACGGGCAGTTCTGATCTTCAACCGTATGTTGGAAAGACGGACCGGGCACGCAGCTGGTCCAGCCATTTGAGGTGCAGCGCCACCGCTGTGGGACCTCAAACCGAGTCGCTCGTATCATCGGGAGCGTCGGGCAAGCCTTGCGCCAGCCGGGCAGGTGATGCGCGCTCTTCCGTCGCCTTTCACCCGCAGGTCACAAAGTGCTTTTGCCGTATTGCTCCCGCATGTCTGCTGCGGCTTTTGTCAACGCCTCTCCATCCAGCACCATTTCCATCATGCTGATGTGCTCTTCCCACGCTTGGGGATCGGCCTCCTTTTTAATGGCAGGGTCAAGGATGTGATACACGGGAAGTCCCAACGGGACTCCGGACAATGGGCCTGCGTACGTGGGGTCGCCCTGGGTCACGGTCTCGGCGTAAATGCCGGTTCCGTCCACATCGGCTGTGCCCAGGATGACGAGGATGTCATCCTTGTTGTACTTGTCAGCAGCTTCTTTGGTGCGCTGCTGATTTTGCAGATCCATTGCACCTGCCGCGGTTCAAACAAAACATTCGGTTGCGGCAAAGACGACTTCGGCATCGCTCCCCTCAAAGACCTTGGCCATGGCCAGGCCGGGGACGCCATCCCGCTCGCCTATCAGAATAAGCTTTTTTCCTGCAATACCACTCATACATTCTCCTTTTTGTTGCAATAGAGGGAGATTAGTTTTCTAAATCGACATATAAAGTTGTCATACAAGTCTGTCTTCAATAAAATTCTAATAATATATAGTATAGTTATAAAAAAATAATTTACGAATTTTAAAATTTTTTTGTGTTTATGCGTTGTTATTGAAGTATGTTTTTGCTAAATCTTGTTTAACAAATAAGAAAATGCGTTTGCACTCTTTCAGGCCAAGCTGGAACCCGGGTGGATAGTCCCTCTACAGCAACATGTGTTCCAAAATTTTTTTAGGGTGGCAGAACGCTGGTATCGTGTTTGAATAGTGAAATAAATCACATAAAAATGATAAATGTTACGACAGGACGCGGTTGTGTGCAGAGGTCAGGTGCTTTACTAATTGAAAATAATTTTTAACTTTTGAAAAATTATTTTTAAATTCGTCAACATTCCATAGACGCCCAACACTTGCCTGACGGCAAAGGAGTTTCGCGAACATGAGAACAAAAAAGCCGAGCGCTATTATGAAATATACAGAGATGTTTGAGATGCTCTTTGACAGTGTGGATATCGGGCTGATCATCGCGGATGTGGACGGCACGCTTGTGTATTACAACAAGGCGCAATCGGCCATCGACAAGATTGACATTGACGACGCCCTGGGGCGCAAAATGTACGAGGTGTATAAATTCACCAAGGACTGAAGCCCGGCCATGCAGGTACTCAGGACCGGAGTACCCATAGAAAATAAGGTGTATTATTACTTCACGCGCAGCGGCAACCTTGTGTACTCAACGTGCACAATATACCCCCTGTATACAAAGGAAAAAGACCTCCTGGGCGTTGTGTGCTACAGCATCGGCTACACGGACCTTGCCCGCCATATGGAAAATGTGCAGCACGTCATCGAAGCTCAGGGCAACAAGTCCCCTGGCCGAAAGAAAGCTGCAGCAGACAAGCATTATTCCTTTGCGTCCATTGTCGGCATGAACCAGGAGTTGCGAAAGGCTGTGGGCATGGCGGAAGTGGCGGCCACCTCGTCAGCCTCCGTGATGCTTATTGGCGAAACGGGCGTGGGCAAGGAGGTGTTTGCCCAGGCCATCCATTACGGGAGTTCCCGACGCGGTCGGCCGTATACGGCCATCAACTGCTCGGCCGTGCCAGAACCGCTCCTTGAGGGCATCCTTTTTGGCACATCCAGGGGCGCGTTTACCGGGGCGCTGGACAAGCCTGGCCTTTTTGAAACCACAAACGGGGGCACGTTCTTTCTGGATGAAGTGGACTCCATGCCGATTTTTCTGCAAAGCAAGCTTTTGCGTGCCCTGCAGGAAAAGAAGATCAGGCGTGTGGGAGATGCCATTGAAAAGGATATAGATGTGCGCATATTGTGCGCCGTGGGCCAGCACCCCAAGGAACTGCTGAGCACAGGGGCCCTGCGGCCGGATCTCTACTATCGTCTGGGGGCCATAAAAATATTCCTGCCGCCGCTGAGAAACAGGATAGACGATATTATCCCGCTGTCCGATCATTTTCTCGCCAAGCATAATCCCAATCCGCTCAATCCGCCTCCACGGCTCTCTGAAGCCGCCTTGGCCCTGCTGTCGTCGCACACCTGGCCTGGCAACGTGCGCGAACTGGAGCATGTGCTTGAGGCCTCCATTAGTGTGGGGCAGGGGGTTGCCGTACTGGACGTCGAGCAGCTTACCAAGTCGTGCCCCGATATCTTCCCCCCGGACGCGGCAGCCGTCCCGCCAGATGTGGCTCCCGTGGAAGTCCGCGCGGCCGCGGCGCTCAGCGTAAAAGCGCCGTTGTCGGTTATTGCCGACGTGCAGGCGGCTCCAGATGCAGAGGCCAAACAAGGCGCACCCGAAGCGCCAAGCCCGTCCCCTGAAAATCTTCTGGCAAGTCGTAAGGATATGGAGATGGTTGCCATTCTGGACGCGCTGGGCAAGGCCGCCGGGAACAAAAGCCTGGCTTCCCGGTTGCTTGGCATATCACCCCAGCTTTTATCCTATAAGATTAAAAAGTTCGGCATCAATGCGAAAAATTTTGTGCCGAAGCAGCTTTAGCGCATTTACACTTTTTCAAAGTTAAAATGCTCCAGGTATTTCAAGCTGCGCGGGCGCTGGTGGCGCACTGTCCGGCGGTGTATGTCTGCCATGCCGCCAATGCCGCAGCAGAAGGGCGTTGAAGAGCTTCAGACGGTCAGGCACATTTTGTGCACAAACCTGTCCGGCCAGTTTGATCGCAAGCAGGCAGCACTTATACCGGGCACGTTTGTTCGCGCTGGCGTGCCCTCCCTGAGGAAAGGAGAGCCTATGCCAACACGCATATTGCACAAGGAAAGCCTGATCCCGGGCAAAACCAGCAAACTGGTGCTTGATGCGCCGGAAATCGCCCGCAAGGGCAAACCTGGCCACTTTGTCATGCTGCGCATGACTCCCACCGGGGAGCGCATCCCCCTTACCATTGCTGATACTGACGCCGAAAACGGCACCATTACCATTGTATATCTCGTCATGGGCAAAAGCACGGCCCTGCTTGAAGCTCTTAGCGTGGGCGACAACGTCCTTGACGTCTGCGGCCCCCTGGGCCACCCCACCCATATCGAAAAGAAAGGCACCGTCATCTGTGTGGGCGGCGGCACGGGCATTGCCGCCATGCACCACATTGCCAAGGGCCACGCCCGCATGGGCAACAAGGTCGTGGGCGTCATCGGCGCGCGCAGCAAAGACCTGCTGCTTTTTGAAAACGAGCTGAAATCCTTTGTCAACGAACTGCTCATCTCCACCGATGACGGCAGTTACGGCCACAAGGGCCTTGTGACGGAGCTTCTGCGCGACAGGCTTGAAAAAGACAAGAGCGTCTTTGAAGTCGTGGCCGTGGGCCCCGTGCCCATGATGGCGGCTGTGGCCGAAACCACTCGCCCCTTCGGCGTCAGGACCACGGTCAGCCTCAACCCCATCATGGTTGACGGCATAGGCATGTGCGGCGCGTGCCGCGTCAGCGTGGGCGGCAAAACCAAGTTCGCCTGTGTGGACGGCCCCGAATTTGACGGACATGAAGTGGACTTTCCTGAACTGCGCCGCCGTCTGGCCGCCTATCGTGAACAGGAAAAAGTCTCCATCGACGACTATCAGAGGACTGCTCATGGAAACTAAGACCCCCAAAAAGCCCGTTGCCCCCAGAGTGGACATGCCCTGTCAGCCCGCCGAAGTGCGCCGCGCCAATTTTGACGAAGTGGCTCTGGGCTACACCAGAGAAATGGCCATTGAAGAGGCTCAGCGCTGCCTCCAGTGCAAAAAGCCCCTCTGCGTCAGCGGCTGCCCGGTGGAAGTGCCCATCCGCGACTTTATCCGCGAAGCGGCGCATGGCAACATGGACGCCGCCTACCGCATCATCAAGAGCACCAACAGCCTGCCCGCCGTCTGCGGTCGCGTTTGCCCGCAGGAACATCAGTGTGAGGGCAAGTGCGTTCTCAGGGCCAAGGGCCAGCCTGTGGCCATCGGCCGCCTTGAACGCTTTGTGGCCGACACCTACATCGCCACCACGGCCTGCGAGCAGGTCACGGGCACGGATGCCTGCGCCCTGCCGCGCGGCGACCTCAAGGTTGCCTGCATCGGCTCCGGCCCGTCCTCCCTCACCTGTGCGGGCGTCTGCGCCGCTGCGGGCATCAAGGTCGACGTGTACGAAGCCCTGCACGAAGCCGGCGGCGTGCTCATTTACGGCATCCCCGCCTTCCGTCTGCCCAAGAACGTGGTCGCCACCGAAATTGACGGCCTGCGCCTGGCTGGCGTTGACTTTCACCTCAACTCCGTTGGCGGCCGTACCGTCGAGGTGGAAGAACTGCTTGAAACCCACCATGCCGTCTTTATCGGCGTGGGCGCGGGCCTGCCAATGTTTTTGGGCGTCCCCGGCGAAAACCTGGTGGGCGTGTTCTCGGCCAACGAGTACCTCACCCGCGTGAACCTTGGCCGGGCCTACGACTTTCCCAATCAGGACACCCCGGCCTTTCCGGGCAAGAACGTCACTGTCTTCGGCGCTGGCAACGTGGCCATGGATGCGGCCCGCACTGCCCTGCGCATGGGGGCTGAAAGCGTGCATATCGTCTACCGCCGCACCAGGGCTGAAATGCCCGCCCGCCTTGAAGAGCTGGAACACGCCGAGGAAGAGGGCGTGCAGTTCGCCATGCTTTCGGCGCCGCTGCGCTTCAACGGCGACAATGAAATGCGCCTTACTTCCGTTACTCTGCAAAAAATGGAACTGGGCGAGCCAGACGCCTCTGGCCGCCGCCGCCCCGTGGCCATTGAGGGCGAAGTGTTCGACCTGCCCACAGACCTTGCCGTCGTGGCGCTGGGCACACGCTCCAACCCCATTCTTCTGGACGCCACCCCCAAGCTCAAGCAGAACAAGTGGGGCTACATCGAGGTCAATGAAGAAACGGGTGAAACGTCCATACCCAACGTCTTTGCCGGGGGCGACATCGTCACCGGCGCGGCCACGGTCATTCTCGCCATGGGGGCGGGGCGCAAGGCCGGGCAGGAAATTGTGAAGCGGCTTCTGGGCTAGATACGGCCGGATATCGCACCGGATATCGCAGCGGACATTGCAGCGGATGTCGCACCGGATATCGCAGCGGATACCGCACCGGATATCGCACGGACATTGTAGTGGCCATTGCAGCGGGGTTGGGCCTGCCTTGGCAGGCCCACCCACTGCACGCCACAACATAGCGTAACTTCATCTGAAACGCGCATTTTTCGGCAGGATAGCCACTTTGAAATACAAAGTATGTCAGAGGTCTCTGATTTAGTTGACTACGGTGCTCAAGATGCTTGCCGCCCTGGAAATTTCATCGTAATCTGGATCAACTGATGCAAGCAGATTCACGCTGCAACCGTGTAGCGCCACTGGTCTGGCGGCTGCGCGGGCAAGAGTGTTTTTTGTACAATGCCCACAGTCGGCCAAAAAACTGCAACACAGCATGAGCGCCATGACGCACACCTGTTCCCACATTTCGCACGTTCCTGATATCCTCAGGGCAGGAGCGCTTGCGCCATCGGCGCGGCGATCCGGCCTTGTGGCATCTGGTGGAACCTGACTTTGCGGCGCTGTGGGACAGGCTGTCTCGCGTCATCCTTCAAGCAGGGCCGCTCTCTAATCATTTTCCGGCCCTGCAAGGCAGGGTTGCGGCAGTTCTTTCTCACAGCGCAGGTTTCGCATGTAAATGCGGAACCTTTTTTTATTTTTTTGAGCAGTTTCACTTTGAAATTGCTCTGGCGGCTGCGTAAGCAGTCGCCCGCAGCGAAGGCGTAAACGCAATTTATTCGCGCTGTTAAGCGTCGAAGCGAGCGTACCGTAAACTTTGAGAACGAACATTCTCAAAGTTCATCCGCTCCAGGTGAAAAAAGCTTCGTGCCCTACAGGGATTGCGGCATTTTATGGTGGCAGCAGCAGCGGCGTTGCAGGCTCATACTGTTTCAGGTGTGCGAAGGCATGGCCGCACACCAGGCGAAAAGGACGGATCAGGGCGCTTTGTCCAACATTTATTGACGGAGGCTGTTATGGATGCAGAAAAAAACGGGCGTCGCGGTTTTTTGAAATCGCTTGCCCTGGGAGCAGCGGGAGCCGCGCTCATCACGCCGCAGGCCGCACAGGCCGCAAGCGGGGGCACGCTTCAGGTCTGGTCGTGCGGTGGCCTTGCCGAGGCCATGTGCCCGGCGCATGAGGAGTATACCCGGCAATCCGGGGTCAAGGTTGTGTATACCGGGGCCTTTGCCGGTGCTCTTGGCAAATCCCTGCTCGGCGGTAGCGGACATACCGAGGTTTTTGCCGGGCGTGTGCTTGCGCTGGCGCAAAGCCTGCGCAAGGCGGGAAAAATGCTCGAGTTCAAACCGCTGTGCTTTACGAGCTACGTGATCGCGGTTCCCAAGGGCAATCCCGCTGGCATCGCGAGCCTTGAGGATCTCACCCGCAAGGGCGTGCGCGTGGCCATGGCCAAGGAGGCGTCCCCGCCAGGAGGACAGGCCGTCATGGGTCTGCTCAAGGCCGCCGACCTGACCCAGAAGGTGCTGGCCAATGTGCCGGAACAGGGAACCTGTGTGCAGCGGTCGGTGGAAGACGTCACCAGCGGCAAGGCCGACGCCATGATTGTGGAGCGGCGCATCTGCCGCATGCCGCGCTTTGCCAGCCATCTTGATGTGGTGGAGATCCCGGAAAAGTTTTTTCCCGCCGGGCCGCTGACCTTTACCGTGGGCCTCATGGCCGACGCGGCGGACAAGGATCTGGCCAACGCCTACATCACCTGGCTGACCAGCCCTCAGGGACAGGCATTTTTTGAGCAGGCCGGGTTTATCCCCGCCATTTCTCCCAAGGGTCAGGAACTCATTGAAAAGCTGGGGGTCAAAGATGTTGCATGAAATTGTCGCCCGCCCCAGCCTCAAGCTGCGGACTCTTCGTTGGTGCAACAGGGCCGTACTGATCGCCTCCACGCTGTTTATCGGTGAATGGGGATTGTACGGCGCGTTTCGCTGTCCTTTTGTGGTGCCCTTTGTCAGTTGTCAGAACTGCCCGGTCATAACCTGTCCCGGCCAGGTGTCCCGCATGTTCTGGGGATTCTGGGGCATCTGGCTGGCAGTGGCCGTGTTCTTTGGCAGGGCTTTTTGCGGCTGGCTGTGCCCTGGAAACTTCGTCAACCGGGTTCTGGCGCTCAATCCCTTCAAGTTCGGGCCAAACCCAGTAGGCGTGAAGAACTACAGATGGGCCAAATACCTCATGCTGGCGGCGGGTCTGCTGGTATGGTTCGCCATGGGGCAGCCCAGAGTGAACGTGCCCCTGCGAGTGGGCGAGTTCTGGCCCTCGGTCATGCTGACGTGGGAACACGCCTTTCCTCTGTGGCAGTTGCGCTTTGTCATTACGGTGGGCGTGCTGGCCCTGGGGCTGGGCATCATCATGTGCTGGTGCCGTTTTGCCTGCCCCTTTGGCGCGGCTCTGGAGCTTGTGCGGCGGTTTTCCCTTTTCCGCTTTTACAAGACGCCGGAATGCAATGACTGCGACAAATGCAGAAAGGCCTGCAACATGCGCACGCGGCCCGATGAGGAAAACTGCGTCAACTGCGGCGACTGCGTGGGCTCGTGCCCCAAGGACTGCATACGCTTCGGCGTCAAGCCAAGGGGCAAGGCATGACCATACTGCAGCCGGACAGTTCGCGGCATCCCTGCTTCAGCCCGGAGGCGCACCGGTCTTTCGGTCGTGTGCATCTGCCCGTGGCGGCAGGTTGCAACGTGCAATGCGGTTTTTGCGACCGCAAATATTCCTGCGTCAACGAGTCCCGCCCCGGGGTCACGGCACGGTTGCTTTCGCCGGAAGAAGCCGTTGACGCGGCCCTGCGCGCCGTGGCCCACATGCCGCATCTGAGCGTTATCGGCATAGCTGGCCCCGGCGATCCGCTGGCCGACGCCACGCGCACGCTGGACACTCTTGCCACGCTGCGCGAAGCGCTGCCCGGCATGCTCCTGTGCCTGTCCACCAACGGTCTGGCCTTGCCACTGCATGCGGACGCGCTGGCCGAACTTGGCGTGGGCCATGTGACTGTGACGGTCAATGCCGTGGCCCCCGCCGTTGGCGCGGACGTGTACAACTGGGTGGACGACGGCGACAGCCGCGTAACCGGGCAGGAGGGCGCGGCCCTGTTGCTGGAGCGGCAGGAAAAAGGCGTGCGGCGTCTGAAGTCCCTGGGCGTGACGGTCAAGATAAACACGGTGGTCATTCCCGGCGTCAACAGCGACCACGTGCAGGACATAGCCGTGGCCGTGGCGTCCTGGGGGGCCGACCTCATGAACTGCATACCGCTGCTGCCCGTGGCGGGCACGCGCTTTGCCGACACACTGTCTCCCGGCCCGGACGTCATGCACCGCCTGCGGGCCGAAGCCGGGGCCATAATCCCCCAGATGCGCCATTGCACGCGTTGCCGCGCCGACGCTCTGGGCTTTCTTGGCGAAGACGGGCGGCTTGAGGACATCTGCGGCGCGCCGCCCGCGTCGCGGGCCGGTGCTCAGGAGTTCGGCCAGTAAGCCTGGCGGCTCCCGGTGCGCACGAATCAGCGACGCCTGCAAGCGCCCGGCGGCTTCGAGCGGCGGTCTGGTTTTTACGGACAGCCGCCAGAGCATTAAAATACCCGCTCCGGCGCGTAACCGCACAAATAAATAGCGTTTGCGCCTCTGCGGCGGGCGTCTGCTCACGTATCCGCCAGCGCAATTTCAAAGTAAACGTGCGCCAAAAAATTTTAAAGATCTGGTTCCCATGTGCTGTAACGGTTTTTGACATTATGCAACTCTGGTAAACTGATGGAGGTTCTATGCGTATCCTGTTCAGCAAGATTCTGACAATCGCGTTTGTGCTTGCCCTGGCAGTTGCGGCCCAGGCGGCGGATCTGCCGAAGCTGAAAGTGGGCTACATTTTTACCACCAACCACACTCCCCTCATGGCGGCCATGGGCATGGGAGAAAAGCTCACTGTGGACGGCCTGTGGATGCAGCCCCTGGTGCCCAAGGAAAAGTACCAGTTGATGAAGAACGGCAAGGCCGTGGCTGTGCTTGACATCGTTGTCATCAAGAGCGGTTCGGAAACCGCCACGCTCTTCGCCCAGAAGCAGCTTGACATTGGCCTTGCCTCCATCACCGCCATCATGGCCGGCATTGACAAAAACATCCCCATCAAGATCGTTTCGCCCCTGGTGCTGGCCAGCGGCGGCGTTGTCGTGTCCAATGACGTGCCCGCCAAAACATGGCCGGAATTCATCGCCTACATCAAGGCGTCTTCCAAGCCTGTCAACATTGGCTACCACTCGCCCAGCAGCTCGCCCATCATTATTCTTGAAAGCGCGCTCAAGTCCGAGGGCATCAGCTACACGAGCAATCCCCTGGATCAGAAGGCGCAGGTGGTGCTGGTAGACCTGAAAGGCATGTCCAACCTTATCCCCGCGCTGAGCAGCAAGCAGGTTGACGCCGTGGTGGGGCCCGAACCTTTTCCGCAGACAGCGGTGGGCAAGGGCGCTGGTTGCGACATCAGCATGCTGCGTAACCTGCCGCCCGAAAAAAAATGGACGGACTACCCCTGCTGCGTCATAGCCGCCAGGGACGAGACCATTGCCGAGCACCCTGACCTTGTGCGTGACTTTGTCCGCCTGATGGCCGGAGCGGGGCAGTGGTGCAATGAGGACACCCAACGCGCCGGGATTCTCGGATCAAGCTGGATAGGCCTGCCCGAAGAGATCGGCAAGAATTCCAACCTGCGCTTTCTGCAAAGCTTTACCGAGGGCTGGAAGGACGGCGCTGACGGCTATTTGAACGAACTGAACAAGGCCGGGTATTTCAAGGGCGCGCTCAAGGACAAAACCTTCAAGCAAGCTGAAGGCATCCTTGTAGATCCACAGTTTCTGAACGGCAAATAGCACTCCTGCGTGTTGCGCCCGCCCTTCGTGTTCCCTGTAAGGGCGGGCGCTGCGGTTGACCGGGCCGGGCGCGGTGTGCGTCCCTGCCCGGTTCGCTACATGAGCCATCAACGTGCGGTTGGTTTTGATGAAAAGTGCAAAAGCTTTTGCTCTGCCCCTGATTGTGCCCCTGCTTTTTCTGATTTTGTGGCATGTGATGGCGCAGGTGGTGCGAAACGACATCATTCTGCCCGATATTCCGCTGGTATGGGATATCATGGTCAGCCCGCATGAAGACCTTATCTCCATGGGAACCCTGCCGGCCAATACCCTTATCAGTCTGGCGCGGGTTTTTGCGGGGTACCTTGTGGCCGTGGTTCTAGCCATTCCTCTGGGTATCGTCATGGGCTACAGGCCGGACGTCAACACGGCCCTGAACACCTTTCTCGGTCTGTTCCGCTCCATTCCGCCGCTGGCCTGGGTGCCTCTGGTGCTGGCCTGGTTCGGCATGCTGAGCCTGGCCGACGTTTTCTCCGTACCCATTGGCCCTGCCTATCCGTATTTTCATAATATCAAGTTATCGATGATTTTTATTATTTTCATCGGCGGTTTTTATCCTGTGCTGACCAGCGCCATACACGGGGTGGGCCTTGTGCCGCAAACCCTGACCGACGCGGCACGGGTGCTGGGCGCAAACCAGGTGGACATCTTCCGCAAGGTGCTGCTGCCCTATGCCGCGCCTTCCATTATCAACGGCCTGCGCATCGGCCTCGGGGTTTCGTGGATGTGTCTTGTTTCCGCCGAGATGCTGCCGGGCAGCCTTTCCGGAGTGGGCTACCTGATCACGCATGCCTATACCGTGGGCAGAACCGACGTGGTCATAGCGGGCATGATAAGCATCGGTCTTGTGGGCGCGGTGCTGGACAGGATTTTCAGGCTGTATGAAGACAGGAAGTTTGTATGGAAGCGACTGACAAAATAGCGCAGAGCGCCGCCGCGCATCCGGAAATCACCGTCAGGGGCGTCTCCAAGGTGTTCAGCACCAGAAGCGGGCCGGTGGAAGCCCTGAGCCATGTGGACATGACGGTGGAAAGTTCCCGCTTTGTCTGCATCGTCGGGCCTTCGGGCTGCGGCAAATCGACCCTGCTGCGCATGGTGGCCGGGCTTGCCTCGTGCGAGCAGGGGGAGATACTGTTTCGCGGCGCGCCGCAGCATGGCCCCTGCCGCCAGATCGGCATGGTATTTCAGGAATATTCTCTTTTTCCCTGGCTGAACGTGGTCGACAACACGGGTATAGGGCTGGAATTTGGCGGCATGCCCAGGGACAAAAGGGAGCAGGAGGCGCACCGCTATCTGGCCATGGTGGGGCTTGAAAAATTCGCTCTGGCCATGCCGCACGAGCTTTCGGGCGGCATGCGGCAGCGGGTGGCCATTGCCCGCGCCCTGACCAACAATCCCGACGTCCTGCTCATGGACGAGCCCTTTGGCGCCATCGACGCGTTCACGCGCATCATTCTGCAAAAGCGGCTGCTCGACGTGTGGGAAAAAAGCCGGAAGACCATCCTCTTTGTGACGCACAGTGTGGATGAGGCCGTGTACCTCGCCGACGAGATCATCGTCATGGGCACCAACCCCGGACGTATTGTGGATCGCTTTTCCGTGGATATGGCACGCCCGCGCCAAAGGGACGCCCCTGTCTATGCCAGCCTTGTAACCCGCATTCTGGCGCTTCTGGAGCAGCAGGACACTGCGGAGGATGCCTGAAGCTGCCGGAGCCGCCGGGGGCCGTGCGACGGCGGGGCATGGGCGCTGTAGGTGGGCTGCGCCGCTTTTTCGTCTGTACGCTTAAGCGACCCTGGAGAAGAGACGGCAGTGGTGGGCAGTTAAAACATAACGCGTTTGCAAATGAAATGTTTGGGTAAAAATATTAAATAGTTGCAAAGAACCGACGTGCAATAAAAAATCTGTGTCAAAAGCCTCCCGTTACGTATAGGCTCTTCTCAGGCGGGCGCATGCCCGCCACCGTTCATTCAAAGCACGATGAGGCAGACAACACTGCTGCCGACCTGATGCGGTTTCCGCAAAAATCCCTGGAGACAAGACAGTCCTTTTGTCGGGCGAGCCAGTGCGCCCGATGGCGCAGGGTACTGTTTTTTTGCCATCAGCACGGCGTGCCTTTCTCGCCCTTTCCCGCTGTGCCCAGCTGGCCCCCGGCCTCCTTTTCGCTGCGCCGACGCAGTCCTGCCAGTTTGGGCCAGCCCGGCCAGTTTGGGCCAGTCCGGCCACCCAGTCCGGCCAGTTTGGCCCCGCGTGCCAGTTTGGCCCGGCTTGTGTTTCGCCAGGATCAGCGTATGAAATACACTGGATATACTGTTCTTTTGTGTGATTGAGGAAGAGATATGACGACGATCAAAACCCCGGAAGGCAGGCGCATTTGGGTTCCTGTGCTTTCTCTTGCGCTGGCAGCCTTTATTTTTGTAACGACTGAAGTCCTGCCCATCGGCCTGCTGCCCACCATTGCCAAGGACCTTGGCGAAACGGAGGCTTTTACGGGCCTTCTCATCGCCGTATACGCCTGGTGCGTGGCGCTGCTTTCACTGCCCATAACGGCCCTCACCGCAAAGGTGGCACGTCGCAAGCTGCTGCTGATTTTGTTTACCGTATTTGTGCTTGGGCACGGGCTTTCAGCCCTGGCCGTCAATTTTACCACCCTTTTGCTTGCGCGCATTTGCGTGGCCATCGCGCACGCGGGCTTCTGGTCCATCGCAAGCCCCATTGTCGTCCGCATCACGCCGCCCGCCATGAAGGCCAGGGGCCTTGCCATCGTCATTGTGGGCGGTTCTCTGGCCACGGTGCTCGGGGTGCCGCTCAGTACGCTGGTGGGCCAGCATTTTGGCTGGCGCGTGGCCTTTCTGCTTATCGGGCTGCTGGGCAGTTGCATAGCGCTGATACTCTGGCGGCTGCTCCCCGCGCTCGAAGCCAAGGATACGGGCTCCTTCAAAAGCGTTCCTCTTCTGTTCCGCCACAAGGAACTTGCGCTTCTGTATCTGCAAACCGTGCTGGCGGTGACGGGCTATTTTCTTGCCTACACCTATTTTGCGCCCCTGCTGATACAGGTCGGGGGCTTTCCGGAAGCGGCCGTGCCCGCGTTTCTGCTTGTCATGGGGCTGGCGGGCATTGGCGGCAGCCTGTTCGCCACGCGTCTGACCTTCTTGAAAAACAAACTGGTGTTCGCTGTGCCTTCGTTCATAATTTTTCTGTGTCTGATGGTGCTCAATCTTTCCATCAGCCGACTGCTGACCGTCATCCCCATATGCATCCTCTGGGGCGGCAGCATGGCCGTGCTTGGCCTGCTGTTCCAGAGCAGGATTCTTGAAATTGCCTCCCACTCGGCGGATATCGCCACCTCCATCTATTCGGGAATCTTCAATGTGGGCATTGGCAGCGGCGCTTTTGTGGGCAGCATCGTGTTCGACAAGCTGGGTCTGAGCATGACAGGCTATGCGGGGGCGGCGTTTTTTCTGGCCACCGTGCTTGTCAGCGTCTATTCCGCGCGCAGCGTCGGCGCACAACCCACAACCGTAACGTCGCCGGAGTATAAGGTCGGCGGCTCCGGTGACAAAGGAGGGCAGGCGTGAATATCATCCTGCACCGTGTGTACGATCATGACAGTAGTGAACCCGGAAGCGTGCGCATCCTGGTTGACCGCATCTGGCCAAGAGGCATAGCCAAGGCAACCGCCAACTGGGACGTGTGGCTCAAGGAAGTGGCCCCGTCCAATGATCTGCGCAAATGGTTCGCCCATGACAGGGAAAAATGGGGCGAGTTTCAGCAGCGCTACTTTGCGGAGCTTGACGCGGCCGGGCCAGCCAGCGCGGCGGTTCATGAACTGAAGACGCTTCTTGCGGGCAAGCACACTGCGGTTTTTCTGTATGCCGCCAAGGATGAGCTCTGCAACAACGCGGTGGCCCTGAAAGCCTATCTGGAAGCCCTGCCCGGCAAGGCATAAGGCGCGAAGGACTGAGCGTTTTGACGGCTCCCGGCGCTGTCCGGGTCGCATGGCTGGCATTACGTTGGCTGCGCCCTTGCCCGCGCCTTGCGCCGCGCCCTTGTACGCGCCCTTGCACTGCGCCATTATTCCCTTTACGAGGCTCCCGGCTCGGCCGGCAAAAGCCGCCTTGCTGCGGCCATGCGGAATCGTATTGGCGCGACCCCGCCCTCCATTGTGTCAGCGCAATGCGCACCGCACTGATATTTAACATTTTTATATCAAAATTGCGCCGAGTATTGCCAGACTCGATTGTCTGCTATAGTGTCCGCTTTGCTTAGTGGAGGCTTCATGGACACACAAAAAATTTCCCCAGCCAATGTTGTAAAATCCTTGGGTCTTGTCTTCGGTGACATCGGGACAAGCCCCATTTATACGCTGGCCGTTATCTTTATGTTGACAGAAAGAACGGAAGCGAATTTTATCGGCATTCTTTCTTTAATCATCTGGACTCTTCTGCTGCTGGTAACCGTTGAGTACGCCTGTCTGGCCATGAGCCTCAGCAAGGGCGGCGAAGGCGGCACCATTGTGCTGCTTTCCATCTTGCGGCCCTTGTTGCGGTCCGGCAAAAAGCTTGGCGTGGCCTCGGTACTGGCCTTTATAGGCGTGTCCCTGCTGGTGGGCGACGGCGTCATCACGCCCGCCATCACCATTCTGTCGGCAGTGGAGGGGCTGGTACTCCTGCCCGGACTGGAGGATACCCCGCAGTGGGCGCTGGTGGCGCTGGCCCTGTTTGTGGCCATTTTTCTTTTTTCTGTGCAAAAAAAGGGCAGCAGCAAGCTTTCCGCCCTGTTTGGCCCGGTCATGGTCGTATGGTTCGCGGCGCTGGCCTTTTCGGGCGTGGTGGCGCTCGCCCAGGCCCCGGGTGTGGTGAAAGCCATCAACCCCTGGTATGGCATCGACTTTATGCTGCACCACGGGCTGGCTGGCTTTTTTGTGCTGTCAGAAGTCATCCTGTGCGCCACAGGCGGCGAAGCCCTGTACGCGGATATGGGCCATATGGGGCGCAAACCCATCCTTGCGGCCTGGGCATTGGTGTTCACGGCCCTTTTGCTGTGCTATATGGGGCAGACGGCCTTTCTCATACACCATCCCGACACCAACAACGTACTTTTTGAAATGATCCACAGTCAGGCGAGCTGGCTGTACGCTCCCTTTCTGGTGCTGAGCCTGCTGGCGACCATTATTGCGTCACAATCGCTTATCAGCGGCATTTTCTCCATCATGTATCAGTGCATGGCCACCCACGTCATGCCCCTGTTCAAGGTGGATTACACCTCAAGGGAAATGCACTCGCAGATATACATAGCCTCGGTGAACTGGGCGCTTTTTGTGGCGGTGTCTCTGGTCATCATCGGCTTTCAGGAGTCGCACCACCTGGCGGCCGCCTATGGCCTGGCCGTTACGGGAACCATGACCATCACGGGTATTCTGATGGTCTGGATTTTCCACCTGAGAAAACGCCCCTGGCTGTGCGCCGCCGCCTTTGGCATCTGCATGCTTGACGTGATCTATCTGGTGGCCAACTTCTACAAACTGCCCCACGGCGGCTACTGGTCGCTGGTCATCGCCATGATCCCCCTGGCGGTCATCCTGATCTACACGCAGGGGCAGAAGGCCGTATACCAGCGCATGGTGCCCATGGACAGGGAGTCCTTCATCAAGGAATTCACCAAGGAGCGAAAGGAAGGCCACACCATCAAGGGTACGGGCATATTCTTTTTGCGCAGCCTGGACAACGTTTCGCCCTATATCTGCAAGACCATGTTCGACAACGGCATTATTTATGAGCGCAACATCATGTTGAGCATCTCGCGCACCTATGAGCCGCTCGGCTTGGAATGCCGTTTTGAAGACTCGCCCGTGGAGGGCATACAGATATTTACGGTTACGGCAGGCTATATGGAGGTTGTGGATGTGGACGCCATCCTTGCCGAGGCGGGCATCAAATCGCGCGCCATCTTCTATGGCGTGGAAGATATCCTGACCCGCTCGCCCCTCTGGAAGATTTACGCTGTCATCAAAAAACTGGCTCCGCCCTTTGTGCAGTTCTACAAGCTTCCCCTGCAGTCAGTACACGGGGTTATCAGCCGCATTGTCTTGTAGTCAGACCCTGACGGCGCCCGTTCGCTACGGCACTCCGCCAGGAGAGAGCATAAGCGACGCCGCTTAGGGCACTGTACCTTTGAAAAAGGTACAGGCTCCAGGGAAGCACCCATTAAAGAGCCTTCTGGAAACGCGCTGGTATTTCCTTTGGCAAGGCGCGATCTTTTTTCAAGCAGGAGTGGACGCTTCCGTCCTCGACTGTTTCAAAAAAAGTGAAGCAAGGCCGCCAAGCGGAATACATCAGCGTTTCCCTCAATCCTCACGAAAGTGCTGCGCGTCACAACGTAACGTGGTTGCTGCCGAAAATACTTGCCACGAAATGCGGGCAGGCAAAAGCCTGCCCGCATTTCAAGTGTCAAATACTCTGGTGTTCAGGGCTTTTGCGGCGCGTCCTGGCCTGCACCGCCGGGCTGGGGTGCAGCGGGGCCAGCCGGAGCAGCCGGGTCAGCGGGAGCAGCGGGGCCAGCCGGATCAGCGGGGGCAGCGGGTTGGGTTGTGCCAGAAGAGCCAACCGGGCCAGCGGGTGCGGATTCGCGCGCCGGTTCTGTCTGGGCAGGAGGCGTCGCGCTGGGGCTCTTGGTGTCGCGCTGTTGCAGCATCATCTGTCCCAGAAGGACGATGATGAAGACAATGACGGACAATAGAATGGCAATGGCAATTTTTTTCTTGTCGTGCATGAATTCCTCGTCGCATATTTTGTATATATTGTCTGATTGTTATCTAAAACCTGGGCTGTGTAAAGTATGCCCTTTCGTAAAAAAGGGTTTCCAAGAAAACACTGAGTAAAGAGCCCTTGGAAACGCGCAGCGTTTCCTTTGGCAGGGCGCGCTTTTTTTTGAAGCAGGAGTGGGTTCTTCCGTCCCCGACTGTTTCAAAAAAAGTGAAGCAAGGCCGCCAAACGGAATACATCAGCGTTTCCCTGACGCATGGGGGCCGCCGTGGGCGCGGTGAGCGACGTAAAAGCCCGCCCGTTGCGACCCAGATGCTATTAGGGTAATAAGAAGGTAGCGGGGAGGATGTCCAAAACGTCACCCCGCCGCATACATGGGACATGCCGCCCTAAAGGAGCTACTATGAGCGTTAAGACCGAAGAAAATATAGATGCCCTGAAAGAAGAACTGCAGACCCTGCGCAAGCAGATGGAAAGCCTCGCCAAGTCACTGGAAAAAGACGCTTCCGGCCGTGCTGCGGGCGTGGCTGCGGATCTGGAAGACCAGTTTGAAAAATACCAGAAGATCGCTGCGGAGAAACTGCAAAAAGCCCTGAACGCCGGCAATGACGGCGTGGAGAATGTCAGCGAACGTATCCGCCAGAATCCTCTTGGCAGCTTGTTGCTGGCCTTTGGCGCGGGCTATGTGCTCTCCCGCATTTTTCGTCAGGACAGGTGATTTCAGGCGTGAATGGCCTTACTGAAATTGTGATCCGCTTTTTTGACCTGCTGGAAGCGGAAGGCCGGCAACTGCAGCGTTCAGCCCTGCTCACGGTGCGCATGGCCGTTCTGCTGGTTCTTGGCCTGATCTTCGGGGCTGTGGCCGTATTTTTTCTGGTCGCAGCCCTGTATCAGGCTCTTGTGGTCATTCTGCATCCGGCCTGGGTTCTGTGCATCATGGCCCTGGTCTGTGCGGGCATCGCCGGAGGGTTGTTGTGGCTGTCGCTCCCACGCAAGAAACAGGTTCAGTAGAAGAAGCCAAGCGCCGTCTGCGCGAGGCTTCGGCAGGGTTTGACCCGTATGCCCTGGTGCGGGCGCGGCCTCTCTCCTGCGCGGGAGGAGCCTTTTTGCTCGGCCTTGGCTGGAAATGGCTGCGACCGGGACGGGCTGTGCCTGCCCTGGCAATGCTGTCGCTCCAGCTGGTGGGCAGGGCGCTTGCCCAGAATCTGGGTGCCCGCCTGAAGAGCGGTCTCACCCAGGAACGCCCCGTTCAGGATCGCCTCACGCAGAAGCACCCCGCCCAGGATCGTCCTGGCAGAACCGGTGACGGTTCTGCCGCAGGGGATATAACAGGCGGCCAGGGCGGCGCTGCCGCCAGCGACACATCAGTTTAGAGCATTTTGCTTTTGAAACACTCCTTGTTTCAACGCATCATTCTGGCGAAAAACGTGGTTTTCGCCAGAATCCACGCCACCTCGTGGCGGCTGACGCCTTGGCGTCAGCAGAGCAATTTCAAAATGAAATTGCTCTAGAGCCGTTTACGAATGAAATGAATTAACTGCTCTGCAGGGATTTTCCTGAAAATTCTGCCACGAAAGGCGAGCAGGCGGGCTGTTGCCTGCTGCGCACGGGCATCTCAAATATTACGAAAACGCTTATTTAAGAGCCTCTTGGAAACGCGCAGTTGTTTCGTCTGGCAAGGCGCGCTCTTTTTTGAAGCAGGAGTGGACGCTTCCGTCCCCGACTGTTTCAAAAAAAGTGAAGCAAGGCCGCCAAACGGAACAAATCAGCGTTTCCTCAACGGCTCCAGAGCGTGATGCGGACAAAGGACATGGACGAAAAAGAAATCATAGCGCTTCTGACAGACAAATATGCCATAGCCGCAGTTGTGACGGTTATCCTTTTTTATTTCACCATACGCGGGCAGAAGCGCAGCGCCAACATCGTGGTGCATCTGGCCCGCGTGTGCGCTGCCTGCGCCCTTGTGGTGGCCACAAGCCTTTGCGCACGCGAACTTGCGGACAAGTTTGGCATCACCCTCATAAATCCGACCTATATTGATATTTTTCAGCGCGTTGTCATCGTTCTTATCCTGATGCGCGAAGCCTTTTTGGGCATCAACCGTTTTTGCGATCATCTGGCGAAAACCAGCGGCGACGCCACCCTGGGGCGTATGGTGGCGCGCCTGCTCAAGGCGGCCATCTGCCTGTGCGTCATGCTGCTTTTTGGCGAATACCTGGGCGTGAGTTTTGCGGGCCTGCTGACCTTCGGCGGCATCGGCGGCATCGCCATCGGTCTTGCGAGCAAGAACATCCTTGGCAATTTTTTTTCGGGTCTTATGCTGTATTTCGACCGCCCCTTTGACATCGGCGACTGGGTGCGCTCCCCGGATCGCAAGGTTGAAGGCACCGTGATGGAAATCGGTTGGCGCATGTGCAAGATCATGACTTTCGAGCACTATCCCCTTTACGTGCCCAATGATGTTTTTTCCTCCATCAGTATTGAAAACATAGGGCGCATATCCAGTTACCGCATAAAGCTGCAAGTGGGCCTGCGCTACGAAGACGCGGACAAGGTGCAGGCCGTTGCCGAAGGTCTGGAGAAAATGTTGCAGCAGGACGAGGGGATAGACAGGGATCAGACGATTCTGGTCTGCTTTGACGAATTTGCCGACTCATCGCTGAATCTTATGATTTACTGCTACGCCAATACGTCGGACTGGAGCCGCTTCATGAAGATCCAGCACAACGTGTATCTGAAAATCATCGGCGTGGTGCATGGTCTTGGGGCAGATTTCGCCTTTCCCACGCGCACCCTATACCTTGAGAAGGACGCCGCCGTTGTACCGGCCTCCGCGCCGGTCGCCTCACCAACCGCCGCCCCCACACCAACCGCCGCCGCCACACCAACCGCCGCCGCCGCGCCAGCCGCCGTACCAGCCACCACATCCACACCAGCCGCTGCGCCAGCCGCCGCCCCCTGGCTCTGATTTTTCAGAATATTGGCGTCGGCGTATCAGCACTCTCCAAACGGCGAGGCTTGCCCTGAAAGTCAAGCGCAGACTTTACTTTTTTTGGGGAGCAAACTATTATCCCTTGATATTGCTATGTATTTATTGGTGAATTGATGATCGACTGCCCCCTCCACGGGAGCCACGGCAGCAAAAACTGTGTGGCTGACGCATGCTTTGTGATTCTGGCCGCGCTTTATGCTCTGTCCGTGGCCTTTGGCATTGTGCCCCTTTCAGGACGTGGCGCAGATCTGGACACTGACCTCGCCTGCTATGCCTTTGCCATGGCTGGCGAACATCAGCCCGAGAATTTTCACGCCGACCCTCTGTTGAGCGAGGCAACGCCCGCCAATTCCCTCTGGAACCTCCAACAGTTTACGGCAGAAATGCTGACCCCTGGCGATCAGTACGCTGTGGGGCTGCTGCGGGCGGGCGCGCTCATCATCTTCGTCTATCTGACGGGCATGTATCTGCTGGGGCGCTGGTTCTACGGCGGGCCAGGGCCAGCCCTGATCCTGGCCCTGCTCATGAGCGTCACCATATGGGTGGGCTGGGGCACCTTCTGGGGCGTCACCCATTCTGACCCTGTTCCCCGCACCTTTTTTGCCGCCTTGTGGCCCTTTATGCTTATGGGGGCCGTGGCCGCGCTGCGCCATGCAGCCTGGCGGCCGGCAGTCATGCTTGTTGCCGGGCTGGGCATGTGGGTGCACGGTCTGGGCGCGCTGAACACAGGGGCCATGTTCTTTCTTGCCTTTGCCTTTCACAGGCCGCGGGGCTGGGCATGGTCACGGCATATATTGAGCCTCATGTTGTGCCTGGTGGTCTACTTTGTGCCTGTGCTGCTCTTTCTCTGGCCTTCGCTGGGGCAGAAGCGGGCTCTCGGGCCTGTGGAACTTGAAATATTCCATGAGCTCTTTTCCCAACGCTGGGCCAAGGATTACGGGCACTTTGCCAAACGGCTGGCGCTCTTTCTGTCTTTGGACAAGCCCGTATTCTGGATTTTGCTGGCCGGGGTTGGCAGCTGGTTTGTGGTGCTGCGGCGCGGCAGTGAGCGGTTGCGGCGTCTTGCGACCATGTATCCGGCCTTTGTACTGGCTCTTGCGCTGGTGGCCACGTTTTCCTGGCTGGAATCCCTTCTGGCGCCGCGTGTGGGGCGGCTGCCCATGGCGCACGAATTCGTGCGCGGGCTGCGCTACCTTCTGCCCCTTGCCTGGATAATGATCGGCGGGGTTCTCGGCATACTCTGGCCCCGGTTTGCCGGTTGGCTGCGCACAGGTTTCTGCGTGCTGGCCGTGCTGCTTCTGCTGCTTTGCAGTGGCGACAGGCAGAACATGGCCGCCCTGTATGCCATAGCGGAAAAAACAGGGCTTCCGTTGCCGTATGTGACCAGGGCAAAAGAAAATGCGGCCCGCGCCCAAAACCACCGCGAGGCGCTTGAGGCCCTCAGGGAGCTGACGGTTCCCGGAGATGTGGTGTTCAGCAATTCCGGCGATCTGGGCGTGCGGCATATTGCCCAGCGCGGCCTTTTTCTCACCTTCAAAGACGGCTACCACCCGTATTACAATAAAAATCTCGACCAGGCGCGGCAGTGGCTTGGCAATGAAAAGCTGCGCACACAGAGCCCCACGGGCTATGTGGACGTGTGGCTGAAATCCGGCGTGCCCTGGATTATCTGCGACAGGCCCGAAGACCGCGAAACGCTGGAAAAATACGGGCAGGTGGTGTGGGAAAATCCCGGCTGGCTTATTGTGCGCCGCAAGGCTGACGTTTTCCCGCCGTCATCCGCGTCTCCATCCGAGCCTTCACCTGATGTTCCCGCTGCTCCGGCTGACGTTCCCGCTGCTCCGGCTGACGTTGCAGCACCCCCGGCGGCCCCGGCGGACACGCCCACGCCTCCGGCGGACGTTTCCACCGCTCCCGCGGCCCCGGCGGACACGCCCACGCCTCCGGCGGACGCGTCCGTGCCAAAGCCTCAGGACGCCCGGCGGTAACTGGCAGACGCTCTACGGGCAGGGGTTGCGCGCACCTTGCGAAGTACTGGCTAATTGGGCATAATCATTGGGGTGAACTACTCCAGACCCGTGCGGAGGCCCCCATGCAGCCTGAACTTCTTCTTTTCGATATTGGCAATACTTCCATAAAGATTGGGCTGGCGCACGAACGGCAGGTGCTGACCTCATACACCCTGCGTACCGATGTGGGACAAACGGCGGACAATCTCGGCCTCAGTCTCATCGCCCTCCTGGGGCACGCGGGCGTTGCGCCGCAAAGCCTCAAGGCCTGCGTGGCCTCATCTGTGGTTCCGGGATTCGATCCCCTGCTGCGCGAGGCCGTGTCCCGCTATGTGGACTGCCCCCTGCTTTGTGTCGGCATGGATTTGTCGGTTCCCCTTGAAAATCGCTATGAACGTCCCGGCGAGGTCGGGGCCGACAGACTGGTGGGCGCTTACGCGGCGCGCCGCCAGTATCCCGAAGCGCCCGGACTGCTCGTGGTGGACTTTGGCACCGCCGTCACCATTGACTGCGTCAACGGCGACGCCTACATGGGCGGACTGATTTTTCCCGGCCCGCGCACGGCGCTGAGCGCGCTTTCGCGCGAAGCCGCCAAGCTGCCCAGAGTCAATCTGGACGTGCGGGCCGACGAACCCATGCCGGGGCGCAACACCACCACCAGCATACAGCATGGCCTTGTATTCGGCTTTGCCTGCATGGTGGAGGGGTTGACGCAGCGGCTTAAAAGACAGTTGCCCGGCCCTGTGAAAGTGCTGGGCACAGGAGGCTTTGCCGCCTCCATTGCCCGGGTAAGCCCGGTTTTTGATCATGTTCTGCCCACCTTGTTGCTTGAGGGTTTGCGGCGGCTGTACTATGAAGAGCGCACGGCGCTCTGATGCCCGCCTAAGCGGAACCAACAGACCTGCCGCCCGGTTGGGGCGGAACCAGCGCCATTTTGCGTTTGCGTATAATGAAAACAAGCCCAAGAGGGCAAAGGAGCCACACATGAGCAGCATTGCCTCGGTATTTGGCCGTGAAATTCTGGATTCGCGTGGTAATCCCACCGTTGAGGTGGAAGTGACCCTGGAGTCCGGGCTCAGAGCGCGGGCCGCTGTTCCTTCCGGGGCTTCCACCGGCAGCCGTGAAGCTCTTGAAATGCGTGACGGCGACAAGGCGCGTTACTGCGGCAAGGGCGTCACCAAGGCCGTGGACCATGTGAACGGCGAAATCGCCGACGCCCTGCTTGGCATGGATGTGCTGCGCCAGGTGCAGGTAGACAATACCCTTATTGACCTCGACGGTACGGACAACAAGTCCCGTCTGGGCGCCAACGCCATGCTTGGCGTGTCCATGGCCTGCGCCAGGGTGGCGGCCTCGTTTGTGGGCCTGCCGCTGTTCAAGTACCTCGGCGGCATCAACGCCAAGGTGCTGCCCGCACCCATGATGAACATCATCAATGGCGGCGCTCACGCCCCCAACAACCTGGACATCCAGGAGTTCATGATCATGCCCGTGGGGGCCATGACCTTTCGTGATTCCCTGCGCATCGGTACGGAGATCTTCCATACCCTCCAGGGCATCCTCAAAAAGGACGGCCACGTCACCAGCGTGGGCGACGAGGGCGGCTTTGCCCCCAACCTCAAGAACCATGACGAAGCCTTTACCTACATCATCAAGGCCATTGAAGAAGCCGGCTACAATCCCGGCACTGAAGTGGCCCTGGCCATTGATGCGGCCTCCAGTGAGTTCTTCAAGGACGGCAAATACGTTCTGGCCGGTGAAGGCAAGACCTTCAACAATGCCGAAATGAGCGAATGGCTGGGCGAATTCACGCGCAAATATCCCCTCATCTCCATCGAAGACGGCATGGCCGAAAGCGACTGGGACGGTTGGGGAATGCTGACCGCCAGCCTGGGCGACCACGTGCAGCTGGTGGGCGACGACGTCTTTGTGACCAATCCCTCCATTCTGGCCGAGGGCATTGCCGAGGGCGTGGCCAACTCCATTCTCATCAAACTCAACCAGATCGGCACCGTCACCGAAACCCTGGACACCATCGAGATGGCCAAGGAAGCGGCGTACACCACCGTTATCTCGCACCGCTCCGGCGAAACGGAAGACAGCTTCATTGCCGACCTGGCTGTGGGCGTCAACTCCGGCCAGATCAAGACCGGCTCCCTGTGCCGCTCCGAGCGTATGGCCAAGTACAACCAGTTGCTGCGCATTGAAGAAGAACTGGGCGACGACGCCGAATTCTTCGGCCCCATGCTGGCGGAATACTATTCCCTCGGTTCCGACGAGTAGAGCAGGCTTGCTCTGAGAGGCTTTGTGGGGGAGGGCCCCCACCCCCTAAAACGCTTACTGTGCGGTGTCTGCCGTATTAGGCCTAACATCCGTACCAGCGCGGGCAAAGGGCATTTGCTTTTTCAGGCGGTGCTATCAGGCGCAGCCGCCAGAGCGGAGACAGCATAACACCGCTCTGGAACCCCGACAGATATGAAAATCAGAGCCCGCGGCCACATTATATGGCCACGGGCTCTGACAATTTTGTTCCACGCGCTTGAGCTTGGCGGCAGGGCAGTCTATACTATATGTTACGTAGTTCAAAACAATAGTAACTGTCTGCAAACCTGTGGGCGGAAAATCCATGGAGCAATACATGATAGTGATTGACGGCAAGAAGACCGCGCAGGACATCCGCGGCGAACTGGCGGCCGAAGTGGGCGCAGCCAGGGCTGCTGGTCGCCGCGCGCCGGGGCTGGCTGTTATTCTGGTGGGTGAAGATCCGGCTTCGCAAGTATACGTGCGCAACAAGGAAAAAGCCTGCGTCGACGTGGGCATTGTTTCTTTTGCCTACCGCCTGCCAGCCGATACCACGCAGCAGGATCTGCTGCACCGCATCAGGGAATGCAACGCCCGGCCCGATGTGGACGGCATTTTGCTGCAATTGCCACTGCCCAAGGGGCTGGATGCCCAGGCCTGCCTGCTGGCCATTGACCCGGCAAAGGATGTGGATGGATTTCATCCCGAAAACGTGGGGCGGCTCTCGCTGGGGCTGCCGGGCTTTGTGTCCTGCACGCCTGCCGGGGTCATAGAACTTCTGCGCCGTTACAATTTGCCCACCAGGGGCAAGAAAGCCGTTGTGGTGGGGCGTTCGGACATCGTGGGCAAGCCCCTTGCCCTGCTGCTGACCCGCTCCGGCGAATTCGGCGACGCCACCGTCACCATCTGCCATTCGCGCACCCCCGATCTCGCGGCGGAATGCCGCAGTGCGGACTTTCTTTTTCTTGCCATCGGCAGGCCGCGCCTGATCACGGGCGACATGGTGCGCCAGGGCGCTGTGGTCATCGACGTGGGCATCAACCGTGGCCCCGACGGCCTGTGCGGCGACGCGGACTATGAAAGCGTGAGCGCCAAAGCCTCCGCCATCACGCCCGTTCCCGGCGGCGTCGGGCCCATGACCATTGCCATGCTGCTCATGAACACCGTCCATTCCTGGCGGCTGCGCACGGCTGGTGAATAGTCGTCAGACAGCGCATTGGGCTTTGAAAGATTTTGCGGGGAGGGGCTTTTGCAAAAGGGTCTCCTCCCCCACGCGTCGCCCTTAAAAATTTTTTTAGAGCAATTTACGAATGAAATGAGTTAATTGCTCTACAAGGCTTTTTTTGAAAACCCTTGCCGCGCAATGCGCATAGGCAGGCTTTTGCCTGGCGTGCGCAAAGCGTTGCAAATGTTGCATGCTCCAGTCTGGGGCAGGGTGTTTTTTGATCTGAAGGGGCGAGGCACTGCCCCTTCCCGGCGCAAGGCACAAAGGAGCGCGCATGGATTTCAAGACTGCGGTCAGGACGTGTCTGTTTCGCAAGTACAGCGACTTCAAGGGCCGTGCTTCGCGGTCGGAATTCTGGTGGTTCGTGCTTTTTGGCGCCATCGTCAATTCGTTTTTGGGGATTTTCAGCAATGCCTCGCCACAGACAGGCATGCTGGCAAGCGGCATTGTGACTCTTATGTTGCTGCTGCCGCATCTTGCGGTGACGGCCCGCCGCCTGCACGATGCCAACCTTTCCGGCTGGGTTCAGGCGGCCCCCTTAGGGCTGGCCGCGCTCGGCGGGCTTGCCCTGCATCTTGACTTTGGCACATCCGCGTATATGTGCATCATGTTGGCTGGCCTGAGTGGTCTTGGGCTGCTCGTCCTTTATGCCCGCAGGGGCACTGTTGGCCCCAACCGTTTTGGCCCCGACCCGCTGGAAGACGGGGCGGCCGCATCCACGCCCGCAGCCGCACCCGCAGACAGGCCGGCTTCTGCTGGCGGGGACGGTGCTGGCACTACTGATAATGGCTGGGCACGGCTGGCTTCAAAGCCAGACGATACCCGGGCGCAGGGCAGGGATGCCTCCGGCGTGAAGCCGGGGCAGCGTGCCGTGCCTGACAAAAGAGACTGATCCGTCTTTTTGGAGCATTTTACCTTTGAGAATATACATTCTCAAAGTTTAAAACACGCTCACTACGGCGTTTAACCGCGCAGATAAACTGCGCTTACGCCTTCGCGGCGGGCGACTGCGTGAGCAGCCGCCAGAGCAATTTCACTTTGAAATTGCTCTAACCCCGCTGGTTCGCGCTGGCAGCCGCTTTGCAGCGGCTATTGCAAGACCTGCGGCTATAGCGTATGGCCCGGAAATCCTATGCCATACTGTGAGGACACATATGTTCCGTAATGCAAAAAATGTCGGGTATTATATGATTGGCCAGGGCAGCCTGAGCCAGCTTGGAGATCTTTTGGCCGCACGCCGCAAGGCTGTGGCTGGCCCCGCAGTCTTTTTTCTGGACAAGTTTTTTCAGGGAAAGGATCTGGCGGACAAACTGCCTGTGGAGAGCCGCGACATGCTGCTCTATGTCGATACCACCAACGAACCCACCACGGACAGCGTGGACGGCTACACCGATCAGGTGAAAGCCTTTCTGAAGGGTGTGGAACCCTGCGCCCTGGTGGCCCTTGGCGGCGGCTGCGTGCTTGACACCTGCAAGTGCGTGGGCAACCTGCTCGATAATCCCGGCAAGGCCGAAGACTATCAGGGCTGGGAACTGGTCAAGAATCCCGCGCCCTACAAAATCGCCGTGCCCACCCTGTCGGGCACGGGTTCCGAAACTTCGCGCACGGGCATCATCTGCAATGAGGAAAAGAACATCAAACTGGGCATGAACAGCGACTTTACCATGTTCGACCAGGTGCTGATGGACCCCGACCTCACGGCCAGCGTGCCCCGCAACCAGTATTTTTACACGGGTATCGACACCTACATGCACTGCTTTGAGAGCATCACCGGCTCGTATCGCAACGTGGTGGTGGACTCCCTGGCGGCCAAGGCCATCGACCTCTGCAAGCAGGTTTTTCTCTCGCAGGACATGATGAGCGAAGAAAACCGCGAAAAAATGATGATCGCCTCCTACCTGGGCGGCATGGCCGCCGGATTTGTGGGCGTGGTGCATCCCATCTCCGCCGGTCTCAGCATGGTGCTGCACATGCGCCACGGCATTGCCAACTGCTACGCCCTGACCGTGCTGGAAGACATTTATCCCGAACACTACAAAGAATTCATGACCATGATGGAACGCCAGGGCATTGACCTGCCCAAGGGCATCTGTCAGGGCCTTACCGACGCCCAGTACGACGCGCTCTACGGGGCGAGCATCGTGCACGAAAAGCCGCTGTCCAACCGCCTTGGCCCGGATTTCAAAAATATCCTCACCAAGGAAAACGTCATCGGGCGCTTTAAAAGGATGTAGCCGCAGCGCTGGCATCTGAACACTAGTGCAATTTCACTATCTGTCGGCGGCGAGGGCCAAAACCTCGCCGCCGTCAGCCACTTTCGGACGGCAGCCAAGGCGTCCGACCTGCCAGGCCCTGGCAGCGCCGAACCGTCACGGCTGATCCGCTTTGTGGAACGCAGGGCGGGCACAAAGCTCGCCAGGCCCGTTTCAAGCGCAAAACTCCACAGTGAGGAGTCTCATGGATATCAAAGTCAACTTCAGCGGCCGCGCCATCCGCTACACCGAAGACGAAATCGCCGTCGTGGTAGAGGCCATGCGCAATGCCGATCCCCTGACCCAGGGGCACTACATGCGCCAGTTTGAAAGCAAGTTCGCCGACTATCAGGGCGTTGCCCCGGGAACCTGCTTTACCACCATGAACGGCTGCTCCGCGCTGGAACTCTCGGCCCAGCTCTGCCTGTTCAATGAAGGCGACGAGGTGGTCATTCCCTCCCACACCTTCACTGCTTCGGCCTATCCGTACGTCAAAAAGGGCGCAAAGCTCGTCTGGGCCGATGTGGACCTGCACACCCGCGTGGTCACGGCCGAAAGCATCGAGCGTGTGCTGAGCCCGCGCACCAAAGCCGTGGTTGTGGTGCACCTGTATGGCTATGTGGCGGACATGCCCGCCATTGCCGCCCTGTGCAAGGAGCGCGGCCTGATCCTCATCGAGGACGCGGCCCAGGCCATCGGGGCCGAGATCGGCGGCGTCAAGGCCGGAGCCTTTGGCGACATGGCCATCTTCTCCTTCCATTCGCACAAAAACCTCACCACCCTGGGCGAAGGCGGCATGCTGTATGTGCGTGACCCCAAGCTTGCGGCCATGGTGCCCACCCTGCGCCACAACGGGCACTGCGCCTTTGACTTTGAACGCCCGGACTACTGGAAGCCCGCCATGGGCAATGTGGACATGCCCTTTATCGACGGCCGCATGGTGCAGCCCAACAACTACTGCCTCGGTGAAGTGGAGTGCGCCCTGGGCGCAAAACTGCTGGAGCGCATTGATGAAATCAATGACCAGAAGCGTGCGCGCGCCCTGGCCTTCATCGACGCCCTGAAGGATTTTCCCGAACTGGAATTCCACCGCGAAGACAGCCGCCGCCACAACTACCATCTGCTGGCGGCCCGCATGACTTCCGGCGTTGATGCCCGCGACCGCTTCATGCGCGCCATGTTCGATGAAAAAGGCGTCAAGTGCGTTGTGCAGTATATTCCGCTGGACAGGTACGAATACTACCGGCGTCAGGGCATGGGCGAAGCCTGCTGCCCCAATGCCGACATGTTTTTTGACAGCATGATTTCCTTCCCCTTCCAGCACTGGCTGTCGGAAGAGGAGTTTGACTACATGCTGGCGTCGACCCGCGAAGTGCTGGCAAAAATCCGTTAGAGCATTTTACCGTTGAAATACATATTATTTCAGCGGTAATCTGATCTGGGACGGCGGTCTTTGTCCCAGGTCGTATCATATATGAATGTGCTGCCGGGGGGGCTGTGCCATCCCCGGCAGCTCTCCCCGGCGGCTCACCCCGGCGGCTCACCCCGGCGGCCCTTTGCGCCATGAGCCGTCCCCGGTAACGTCGTGCTTTCCAAAAACCGGCTTCGCCGGTTTAGAGCACTTTCTCTCTGAGATTGCTCTGGAGCATCCGGGTATCCCAAACGAACCGCCGCCTTGAACATGTTTTCAAACCGGCCCGCTGAATAAGGGTTTACCGTGAAAGAACGCTGTATTGTCATCCCCGCCATCAAGAAAAACGCCGTCATACCCGACCAGCTGGTGAAAAAACTCGCTGGCGTGACGCTGGTGCAGCGGGCCATCAATACGGCGCGGGGCGTTCTGCCCGGCGAAGACATCGTGGTGCTCACCGACAGTCAGGAGATATCCCTCATCTGTGAGCGCGCGGGAGTGGGCTTTCGCCGCAACAAGGATCTGCGCTTCACCTCGCTGGATATTGTCAGCGAAATGCGCGTGCTGCTGGACGAACTGGCGCAAGAGTACGAGCACTGCATCATCCTGCGCGCGTCCTGCCCCCTGCTGACCTGGGTGGATGTGGAGCACGCCTGGAAAAAGTACCGCGAGGCCGATGCAGACAGCCTTGTGACCGTCAAGAGCGTGCGGCAGCGCATCTGGAACATGCACGGCGAAGGGCTTGAGGGCCTGCTGGACGATGACGCCGCCCCGGATGAAGAAAAGACGCTGGTGGTCGAAAGCCGCGCGCTCATCATGCTGCGCCTGTCCTGCCTTGCAAATCCCAAAGGGTCGGGGCGGGGGCGCATCATCCCCTATTTTCTCAATGACAGGGCCATTGAAATTCAGGGCTATCAGGACTGGTGGATCTGCGAGCGCCTGCTGGAGCGGCGGCATGTGGTCTTTGTGGTGGCGGGCTGGCCTGCCATCGGCATGGGGCACGTGTTCCGGGCGCTCATGCTGGCGCACGAGATTTCCAACCACAGGGTAAGCTTTGTCTGCACGCGCGAAAGCGAGCTGGCGGTGGAAAGCATTGCCCGCCGGGATTACAAGATCGTGCGTCAGGGTCAGGAAGACCTGGCCGACACCGTGCTTGCCCTGCGCCCCGACCTTGTGATCAACGATATCCTCAATACCACCACGGCCTATATGAAGCGCCTCACCAATGCTGGCGTCCGCTGCGTGAACTTTGAGGACGAGGGCCCCGGCGCGTCGCTGGCCCGGCTGGTGATCAACGCCCTGTACGAGGGCAAGAATACGGACAGGATTTGCTGCGGGCCGGAATTTTTCTGCCTGCGCGACGAATTTGTGAACGCGGCGCGCAATCCCTTTCGCCCTGAAGTCAAAACCGTGCTCATAACCTTTGGCGGCACGGATCAGCACGACTGCTCGCGCCGGGTGCTGGACATCATCGAGCCCATCTGCCGTGGTTACGGCATTGCCATCCGTCTGGTGGCCGGGCCGGGATACGCCCATAAAGAAGCCATGGAAGAGCACCTCAAAAAGCTCGACAATCCCCTGGTCACCTTTACCTGGGCCACCAATGTCATGAGCCGCATGATGGAAGGGGCCGACCTTGCCATCTGCTCCGCCGGACGCACGGTCTACGAACTGGCCCACATGTGCGTGCCCGCCCTTGTGTTGGCCACGCACGAACGCGAGGCACGTCATACCTTTGCCCGCCCGCGCCACGGTTTTGCTTTTGTGGGCATAATGGATCGTGTGAGCGACGGCAGGATACGCAATACCTTTCTGGCCATGCTGAAGAATCCGCGCCGCCAACGCTTCTGGCAACGGCAGGCCGACATGGATTTCACCGTCAACAAGGGCCGTGTGGTGCGGCGCATGCTGGGACTTCTGAACGAACGCCCCCAGGAGACGGAACGCTAGAGCAGATAAACTTTGGGAATGTACATTCTCAAAGTTTAAGGCACGCTCACTTCGGCACTTGGCGCTATTTCACTTTGACACTGCTCTGGCCATTGCGTGAGTACATATTTTCAACGCCCATCTGTTCCCAAAGGAAGCATTCATGTCCAGTAAAGGCAAGGTTGTCGCCATCGTTCAGGCCCGGCTGGGCTCCAGCCGCCTGCCCCTGAAATCCCTGCTCTGCCTGCGTGATGTGCCGGTTATCGACTGGGTTACGCGCCGCCTTGGCGCATGCGAACGCCTGGATTCCATCATGGTGGCAGTGCCCGATACCCCGCTGGATGTGGTGCTGCTGGAACATTTGCGCCGTCGCGGCATACCCTGCATGGCAGGCCCGGAAGACGACGTGCTGGCGCGCTTCTGTCAGGCCGCCCAACTGGCGGACGCCGGTCTTGTGGTGCGCGTGTGCGCGGACAACCCGCTCATCTGGAGCGGAGCCGTGGACAGGCTGGTGGATTTTTACCGCCAGGGCCACTGGGATTACGCCTACAACCATATCCCGCGCAACAACCTCTGGCCCGATGGCCTCGGGGCCGAGATACTTTCGCGCGAACTTCTCGATGATATGGGCCGCAAGGCCACACAGCCCTCGCAGCGCGAACACTGCCTCAATTACATCTGGGATAATGCCGCCGATTTTCGCATCGGCACCTTTGACCCCGCTGAAGACTGGCTGCGCCGCCCCGATCTGCGGCTGGACATGGACAGGCCCGACGACTTCCGCCGTCTGGCGCTCCTGCCCATCACGCCCGATATGGACGCGCGCGCCATCGTGGACGTGTGTGGCACAGCCTGCGGGAAGGATTGCAATTAAGGCAGGTTATTGGGGAGAGCTTTGTGGGGGAGGGACCCTTTTGCAAAAGGGTCTCCTCCCCCACGCCCCCACCCCCTAAAACTCTTATTATGGTTTGGCGTGGTTGAAAGGGGTTTCTGGCCTGAAGCGGGGCGGCCAGAGCTGGCCTTTTTCAGGGGCTACACTCTTTCAAGGTTTACCTGCCCCAAATGGGCTGATTCCCCCTCCTGGCGATTCCCTGCCCTTTTGAAAAAAGCATAAATAAAAAGGCACCCCGGCAATGCCGGGGTGCCTTTTAGCTATGAAGCGGTGCACTGCACGATTGTTTTGGGAGACATGTGCAACCCGCATGAACCGTGTCATGTGCGGCTTGTGCCCCCCATTTCAAGGGAAGGCGTCAAATATCGTGCAGGTATAACGGTAAAAGTTTTAGGGGGAGGGGGTGTGGGGGAGGAGACCATTTTACAAAAGGGTCCCTCCCCCACAAAACTCTTCCAATAAAGCGCTAAAATCCCTGTTCCAGCGGCGGCCAGACCAGCCAGGGGCCATCGGGCGTCACGGTGCTGGCCGTGCCGGGGGCCACATGCACTTCGCGGCCCCACACGTTGATGCGGTTCTGGGCGAACCACTGGATGGCCTGCGGGTAGATGCGGTGTTCCATGGCGTGAATGCGCTGCATGAGGTCGTCCACTTCTTCGCCGGGATTCACGGGCACGGCGGCCTGAATGATCACGGGGCCGCTGTCCATCTTTTCTTCCACAAAATGCACGGTGCAGCCGGATATCTTGACGCCGTATTCGCAGGCGTCGCTGCCGCCGTGTACGCCGGGAAAGCTGGGCAGCAGGGCGGGGTGGATATTGATGACGCGGCC
Organism: Desulfovibrio sp.; assembly: GCF_034006445.1. Lineage (NCBI taxonomy): Bacteria > Pseudomonadati > Thermodesulfobacteriota > Desulfovibrionia > Desulfovibrionales > Desulfovibrionaceae > Desulfovibrio > Desulfovibrio sp. The sequence continues at coordinate 37,743 of NZ_JAVESS010000011.1, forward strand.
TGCAAAGGCCTCCAGAAAGGCCGTGCTCAACATGCGCATGTACCCGGCCAGCACGATGAGCTGCGCGCCGTGATCCTGAAGGGTCTGCACCACGGCGAGATCAAAACTTTCGCGGTCGGCAAACTCCTTGTGATCCAGCACCACGCAGGTGACGCCGGCCTTGCGTGCCCGCTCGATAACGCCCGCGCCGGGGCGGTTGCAGACGATGCAGCAGATGTTCACGTCAAGGACGCCAGCGGCGGCTTTGTCGATCATGGCCTGTGCGTTGGAGCCGCTGCCCGAGGCAAGTATGGCGATATTCAGTGGCATGAGGTTTCCGTTTTATTAGAGCTTTATGCGGGCCTACTGGCTTTATGAGCCCAGGCTTCTCGTGCCTCGGTTCAGGAGGCTCCACGCAGCATACTGCAACACGGTAAAGGTTTTTGGGGGTGGGTGGCAGGCTGGGACGATGCGCCGCGCCTGACCGCAGCATATTGAAACAAGATAAAAGTTTTAGGGGGAGGGGGTGTGGGGGAGGAGACCCTTTTACAAAAGGGTCCCTCCCCCACAAAACACTTTCCCCCCTACACCAAAGTAAGTCCGGGCGCGGCTCAGGCCTTGGCGAAGTGTTTTTTCAGCGCCGCGACCAGCGCGGGAATGGTGTATTCCGCGGGCTGGATGTGGCAGAGCAGGCCGTTGGCCGTGAGCGTGTCGGCCGTAATGGGGCCGATGGCGGCGAGCTGCACTTCGGGATGGGCCTTGAGCACATCCGCCGGAATAAGGGAGAGAAAGTTCTCCACAGTGGATGAAGAGCCAAAGGTCACGCAGTCCAGCGTACCGGCCGTGATGCGCTCCATCACCTCGTTTTTGCGGTGGGCGGCGGGCACGGTCTGGTAGGCGGAGATAACGTCCACCACGGCTCCGGCTTTGCGCAGTTCGTCGGGCAGCACTTCGCGGGCCTTGGCGGCGCGGGGCAAAAGAAAGCGCTTGCCGCGCACGTTGCCGTTTTCGCGGGCCACAAGGCCGTCGAGCACGCCCTCGGCCACATAGCGATCGGGGATGAAGTCTGGCGCAATGCCGTGCTGGGTCAGGGCATCGGCGGTGGCGGGGCCGATGGCTGCCACCTTGCAGGTGGCCAGGGCGCGGCTGTCCTTGCCCGCCGCAGCCAGACGCTGCCAGAAATGGCGCACGCCGTTGACCGAGGTGAAGATGATCCACTGGTAGTCGGCCAGGTTGGCGAGGGCGGCGTCCAGTTCCGCATAGTCGGCCATGGGGCTGATTTCAATGGTGGGGCACTGGATAACCTCGGCCCCCAGTTCCGTCAGGCTGGCCGCGAGGCCGCTGGCCTGTTCGCGGGCGCGTGTTACCACAATGCTGCGGCCCATGAGGGGCTTTTGCTCAAACCAGTTGAGGGTCTTGTGCAGGCTGGCCACCTTGCCCACCAGGATCACGGAAGGATTGGTGAACTTGGCTTCAATGGCGGCGGCGGGCAGTTTGGCCAGTGTGGACACAAGGCTGCGCTGGCGGGGGGTCGTGCCGCGATAGATGAGGGCGGCCGGAGTGTCCGGGGCCATGCCCGCGTCCAGAAGATTGCGGGCAATGTCGGGCAGGTTTTTCATGCCCATGACAAAAACCAGGGTGGAGGCGCTGGCCGCCAGGGCGGGCCAGTTGTGGACGGAGCCGGGCTTGTCCGGGTTTTCGTGGCCGGTGATGATGGTCACGGAAGACGCAAAATCGCGGTGGGTCAGCGGAATGCCCGCATATGCCGGAGCCGCGATGGTGCTGCTGATGCCGGGCACTTCTTCAAAGGGCACTCCGGCGGCCACCAGTTCTTCGGCCTCTTCGCCGCCGCGTCCGAATATATAGGGGTCGCCGCCTTTCAGGCGGGCCACGATCTTGTCTTCCTTGGCCTTGCGCACCAGCAGGGCGTTGATTTCATCCTGGGGCAGGGCATGGTTGCCCGCCACCTTGCCCACATAGATTTTTTCCGCGTGGGGGCTGGCGTGGTTGAGCAGGCTGTCATTGGCAAGCGCGTCGTAGACCACCACGTCGGCGGCGGCCAGGGCGTCACGCCCCTTGAGGGTAAGCAGGCCTGGGTCGCCGGGGCCTGCGCCGATCAGATACACCTTCATCATTGCTAAACGCCTCCCCTGGCCAGTTCAAGCAGCGTGCGTGCGCCAAAGGCCGAAGGCCCGGCGGGGCACAGGGGCGTGGGCTTGGCGGCCCAGTCAACCCCGGCAATGTCCAGATGCGCCCAGCGTACCCCTTCCTGAATGAAGTGCTGCAAAAAGAGCGCGGCGTTGATGGCTCCGCCTTCGCGCGGGCCCATGTGGCAGATGTCGGCCACGTCGCTTTTCAGTTGCTCGGCATAGGGCTTCCACAGGGGCAGGGGCCAGAATTCTTCGCCGCATGCGCCCCCGGCGGCGCGGATGCGCTCGCTGAGGTCTTCATCATCGCTGAAAAGCCCGGCCACCTGCGTGCCAAGGGCCACAGCGCAGGCTCCCGTGAGGGTGGCTATGTCCACCATGGCGGCGGGAGTCCAGGTTTTCTGGGCGTAGGCCAGGGCGTCGCACAGGGCAAGGCGGCCTTCGGCATCGGTATTCTGGATTTCAACAGTGTCGCCGTTGGCGGCCCGTACAACATCACCGGGGCGCATGGCGCGGCCACCGGGCATGTTTTCGGCGCAGGCCAGAAGGCCGATGACACGGCGGGGGGCCTCTTCCTGCGCCAGCGCGGCCACGGCGGCCAGCACGGTGGCGGCTCCCGTCATGTCGGCCTTCATCTGGTGCATGTTGGGCGCGGGCTTGAGGCTGATGCCGCCCGTGTCAAAAGTGATGCCCTTGCCCACGAGGATCAGGGGCTTGTCCTGCTCGTGGCCCTTGGGGGCGTATTCAATGATGACAAGGCGGGGCGGACGGCCCGAACCCTGGCCCACGGCCATGAGGCAGCCCATGCCTTCTTTTTCAAGGGCGTGCTCGTCAAGCACTGTGCAGGTAAAGCCCTTCTGGCGGGCCAGTTCCTGGGCGCGCTCGGCCAGCTTTTCAGGGTAGAGCAGGTTGGGCGGGGTGCTGGAGAGGTCGCGGGCCATGCCCACGGCCCAGGCCGCGTTTTCACCACGGCGGGCGGCGGCGTGGGAGGCGTCGGGCACTTCTTCGCCGTCAAAGCCGAGGGCCAGCCACTGCGGATCGGCAGGCTCGTCCTTGTCGGCTTTTTTCAGCGCTGAAAAACGGTACAGGGCCAGTTGGGCGGCGCACACGCATTCTTCCACCAGGCGTTCGCGGCCGCCGGGCAGGCGGGCGAGGGCCGGTTCGGGCAGCAGTATGGAGGCGTAGCCCTTCTGGCGGCACAATTGCACGGCAGCGGCAATGGCCTTGCGGATGCCTGCGGTGTCCACCTTTTCTCTGGGGCCAAGGCCCACGGCCAGCACGCGGGGCACGGAAAGATCGGGGTGCCCGTGCAGGATGGCAAGCTCGCCGGCCTTGCCCTTGAAGTCGCGCAGGGCGGGCGCGATGACCAGCCAGGGCGCGGCCTTGTCGATCTGGGGGCAGACTTCCGTCAGGGCCTCATCCTGGCAGACAGGGGCCAGCATGACCTCGCCCTTCCAGTGTTCCGGGCCAAGATTTTGAAAACGTATATCCATGGGCTGCGTTCTCCTCATATGTGCCGCACGCGTGCGGTGGTAGGCAGGCTTTGGGCAATGGGTGCGGCGGCCTGTCCGGGTTGGGAATATACGCTGCCCGGCCCCTTTTGCCAAGGGCGCAGCACGGCGGCGCGGCAGGAGTTGACGTGCTTACGGGAGATCGCCATGCCGATCGGAAGCCATGCGCCGGGGACGTGCCCCCCAGGGCAGTGGCAAGAGGGCGGGCTCGACCGCAAAAGTCACTCGTCGGGGATGCGGCGCGCGGGGGCATGACGAGAAGCCGGACACGGCCGCAAAGGCCACACGCCGGGCAGAGCCGCAAAGGGCAAGGCGAGGGCGGCGCGCCGGGCAAAGAGAAGAAGCGGGCAGAGCCGCAAAGGCCACACGCCAAGGTGCGGCGCGCAGGGCAGCGTCAGTCATGTCGGGCTTAGGGCGCGACAGCGTTTTTTACCGGAGTTTTCGCCAAGTCCTGCAGTTTGTCGTCATAACCGTCACCCCAGGCGCGCAAGGAGCGCATGATGGGGATAAGCGAAACGCCTATGGGCGTCAGTGAGTATTCCACGCGCGGCGGAACGGTTCCGAAGGCTTCCCGATGAATGATGCCGTCATGCTCAAGCTCGCGAAGCTGCTTGACCAGCATGCGTTCGCTGACGTCGGGCAGGCAGCGGCGCAGCTCGCCAAAGCGCAGGACAGGGCGTTCCGCCAGAAAATAGATGATAAGGAGCTTCCATTTGCCGCCTATAAGGTCAAGAGTGAGTTCAAAACCGCAACGGTACGGCTTGTTCCCCAGTGTTATGGTTTGGCAGGCTTCAGGCATGGCAACTCCGGCTTGGTAAAACTATCTTTACTATATTTTTTGTTAGTACATGTCTTTTTTGTCAGTACTTACAAAATTGCATGAAAAGGATAGTATCCGGGCAGAATCTGATTTGCAAGGAGTAATATCATGAAAGTACTGGCACTTAACGGAAGTCCGAGAAAGAATGGAAACACGGCCACATTGCTGGAAAAAGTTTTGTCGCCGCTGATCGAGGCAGGCTGGGAAACCGAAATTGTGCAGATTGGCGGCCAAAAGATCCAGGGTTGCCGGGGCTGCCTGAAATGCGCGGAAAAGAAGAACCAGCGATGTGTGTTTGACAGCGACATCCTCAACGGCGTTCTGGAAAAAATGCTTGCGGCGGACGCCATGATTCTTGGCACGCCCTGCTATTTTACCGACATGAGCGCGGAGATGAAGGCGCTGGTTGACCGCGCCGGATTTGTGGCCTTTGTCAACGGCGGCCTGTTTCAGGGCAAGATAGGGGCCGCCGTGGTGGCCGCGGGCCGCGGCGGGGCAACGCACGCCTTTGACAGCATCAACCACATGTTCCTCATGTCGCGCATGCTCGTGCCGGGGTCGACCTACTGGAACATGGGTTATGGCAGCAATGAAAAAGACGTGCTCAACGACAGCTACGGCATGGAAAACATGAACCATCTTGGCCGCACCATAGCCTGGCTCGGCAAGGCGATAGCGCCGCATCTGGCGAGCTTTCCCGCATAGCGCCTTACAGTGCGGGCGAATCCCGCGAGACGCAGATGAACTCAGTACGGCGTAGGCAAATCCCGCGAGACGCGGGCGAATCCCGCGAGACGCAGGCGGATCCCCCAATATCCGGGCGAACCTTGCGAGATACGGTGCCCCCCAAGCTACGCGCGACCCCTGCGCCGGGCTGGCCGGGGCGCGCCAAAGACCAGCCTTGCCAGCGCTCCGGCGGCAAGGCTGGTCTTGCCATGGGCGGGCGGTGCGGGCATGGTGGGGCATAATATTTGCAACTATTCCGCAGGGGCTTGCCGCCGCATTGACCGCGCCATTTTTCTGTCACTGGAAGGACCATGCTCGTATATATCCACGTTCCCTTTTGCAGCACGCGTTGCCGTTACTGCGCCTTTTTTTCCAATCCTCTGGGGCGCGGGGTGGACCCTGTGTCATCGCCCCTGGTGCGCGACTATGTGGACACCCTGTTTATGGAGATGGCCCACTGGGGCGACCGTCTGAGCGGCAGCACGGTGGAGTCGGTATTTTTCGGGGGCGGCACGCCGAGCCTGCTCCCGCCGCGCGTCATCGGGCACATTATGGAACGCCTTGGCCGCTACTTCAAACTGGCACACAAGGCCGAAGTGACGCTTGAGGCCAACCCCGAATCCCTGCGGGGCGGCCACCGTGTGACCCAGTATCTTGAGGCGGGCATCAACCGTCTTTCCATCGGCATTCAGAGTCTTGACGACAGCATGTTGCGCATGCTGGGGCGTCCGCACAAGGCCCAGGACAGCCTGCACGCGGCCTTTCTGGCGCGGGAGGCGGGCTGCGCCAACATCAACGTGGATCTCATGTGGGGCCTGCCGGGGCAGAGCGTGCGGCAGTGGCTGCAAACCCTCAAGGACGTCATGCGCATGAGCCCGGATCATATCTCGGCCTATGGCCTGACCGTGGAGCCAGGCACGCCCCTGGAACTGGATGTGGAGGACGGCCGCCTGGTATTGCCCACGGAGCGCGACCAGAACATCATGTTTATGGAGGGCGCGGCCCTGCTGGAGCAGCAGGGCTACCTGCACTACGAGATCTCGAATTTCGCCCGCATGGGCTTTCAGTGCCGCCACAATATGGGCTACTGGGAGGGCGAGGACTATCTGGGCTTCGGGCCTTCCGCCACATCGACCATAGGCGGGCAGCGCTGGACAAATCCGGCAAGCCAGAGAGCCTGGGACATGCGCGCCCGCGACGGAAGCCTCGGGCAGGAAGTGGAAGTGCTTGATGCGCAGACGCGCGTGCTTGAACTGCTCATGCTGCGGCTGCGCACGTCACGCGGGTTGCAGGTCAAGGCCTACCGGGAGATGACAGGGCGGGACTTTGTGCGCGATCACCAGCGCCTGGTGCAGGCCCTGCATGAAAACGGACTCATTCGCATACGTAACGGCTATTTGCGGCTGACGCGCAGCGGCATGCTGGTGTCCAACTCCATTTTGAGCAATCTCTTTGCGCGGACGCGTGAAGTTCTCAATCAGGGGCTGGCTCCCGGAGCACGTCCCGATGTGAAGCCCGCCGTCGGCACTGGTGCTGGCAGCCTTGGCGAGGCTGTATTGGCGGAAGGGGCCTTGGGCCAGGTGGCCGGACAGCCGGGCGATATGGTGGCAGGGGCTGCCGGGGTGGCGACCGAAGGGGCTGACGCGGCGGCGCAGGATGTTGTGATTCCCGCCGGGCCGCTGGGCCATAAAAGGAACGTCCGCAGCAGTGCGGAGATACGCCCGGTGCAGTGGCCCAAAGCCTGAGACATGGGGCACGCTGCGTCCAGCATGATGCCTCGGCATGGGGGGTGCGCTTGAGGTTCAAGGCTGGCTACCACGCCCGCGCAGATTTTTTGGCCGCGCCGTACGCAGCGGGAAAATACGCAGCCGGGAGCTTTTTTCCGGGAAGCGCTGCTTTTGAAATACCCCTGTGTGTCAGGGTATTTCATACAACAGACTGAAATTTAAGTATATATTTTATACGTAAGGGTAAGTGCAAAGAAGGCCCATTGACAAGGGGCTTTTTCCACAAGGCATTTCAAAGTGAAACAGCCCCTAGTGGAGCTTGCCCAGGGACAGAAGCTGTTCAAGCACGCTCGCGTCGGCGGGCAGAAAGCCCAAGTCCGGGGCTTCGTCCGGGCTGACCCAGCGCAGATTCTGTCCTTCCACGGGGCAGGGTTCGCCCACAAACTCGGTAACGTGAAAAAAATACAGGCGCACGGTGAGCTTCCGCTCCGCGTAGTGGTGCTCAACACACTGCCAGTAGCTGGCCTCGCTGACGCCTATGCCCAGTTCTTCGGCCAGTTCGCGTTTGAGCGCTTCTTCCGGGCTTTCGTTGCCCTCAAGCTTGCCGCCGGGAAACTCCCAGTAGCCTTCCATAATCTTGTTGGTGGGCCGTTGGGCGGCAAGAAAAAGCCCGCCGCGCCAGATTATGCCCGCCGCCACATCAATAGTTTGCGTGTACTCCATCCCCGATCTTTCCCTCTGAATCTCTTGAAAAAGTGCGCCGCAGGTCTGCCATGTTGTGGCATGCCCACGGGTAGTGCGACGCCCTGGCCCGCCCGCCTGAGCTTTTTCACGTTGAAACTGCTCTGGCGGCCGCGTGCGCAGCGCCGTCGTGAAGGCTGTGAGCCTTTTATGATAAACACTGAAGCGGACATGTCAAAAAACCCTTGAGAATGGCATTCTCAAAGGTAGTCTGCTCCAGAGTCTTTTTCAGAACGCACGGCAAAACCCTGCCGCGCTGCCAGCTAGAGCATTTAACACTTGAAATGCTCGCGTACGGCAGGCAAAAGCCCGCCTACTCGCATTTCGTGGCAAGGATTTTCAGAAAAATCCTTGCAGAGCATTTAACTCATTTCATTCGTAAACTGCTCTAGTTATGGCTGCAGTGGCAGGCCTGATCCGCTGGTTTTCCGAAAGCGCACGCGATGGCGTACGAAGCACTCTTGCGACGGCCCACGGCGAAAACGCCGTTCCCCGGCCATGGCTAGTCTTCGGTATTCCACCGGCCGCGTACGGCGTCCATGCGCTCCTCAAGAGCTGTCATTTCTTCAAAAAGGTCTTCGCCGCGCTTTTTGCACGCCTCAAAGGTTTTCAGCAGTTCCGAGGAGCGCGCGTGATCGGCGTAAATTTCCGGGTCGGCCAGTTGGGCCTCAACCGTTCCCTGCTCGTCCAGCACCTTGGCCAGTTCTTTTTCCATGGCGTCATACTTGCTTTGCAGGGGCTTGAGTTCCTTGTGCAGGGCATTGCGTTTTTCGGCCTGTTCGCGCTTGAGGCGTTTTTGCTCCTCACGCGAAAGGCCCGGGCCAGCGTCACCGGCTGATGCGGCATCCTGCGCCTGCGCGCCCTGGCCGTTGCCGCCCGCGCCCGCAGCAGCGTTGCGTGCGCGGCGTTCCGTATCATAGGCCACAAAGTCGGGGAACACCGTGATGCCCTTTTTGTCAAGCTCCCAGGCCTCCGCGCCCACCTGCGAAAGCAGCCAGCGGTCGTGGGCGACCATGAGCAAGGTTCCCGTGAATTTTTGCAGGGCCGACACCAGCGCCTCACGGCTTTCAAGGTCCAGATGGTTGGTGGGTTCGTCCAGCAGCAAAAAGTTGCAGCGCTTCAGAAACAGGCTCGCCAGCACAAGGCGGCTTTTTTCACCGCCGGAGAGCGCGCCCACCTGCCTGTCAAAATAGTCCTGCCCCAGAAGAAAGAGGCCGAGCACGCTCATGAGCTCTTCTTCAGTGGTGCGCGGGTCGGACAGACGGCGTATTTCGCTGAGCACCGTCGTGTCGTCGCGCAGGGTCTCCATCTGGTGCTGGGTATAGTAGCCCATGCGCAGTTGCGTGGCAGTGGCCAGATTGCCGCCGCAGCGTTCCAGCGTGCCCGCCAGCAGTTTGAGCAAGGTGGATTTGCCGCAGCCGTTGTGGCCAACCAGGGCAACACGCTGCCCACGGTACAGGGTAAAGGTCAGGGGCGGCCACATGACTTTGCCGTCGCCGAAATGAAAATCCAGATCAGCGGCCGCCAGAACGATTTTTTCGGAGTGCGGCGCTTCGGGCCAGGAAAAGTTCAGCTCTTTGCGCTTGGGTTCCGGTCTGTAGTCTTCAAGCTCTTTTTCAAGCTTTTTCGCCATCTTCTGACGCGAGCCAGCCTGCCGGGCCTTGGTGGCCTTGGCGCGAAAGCGCTCCACAAAGGCCATTTTTTTATCAAGGTCTTCCCTGAGGGCGCGGGCTTCACGCTCGCGCTGGGCGTTGTATTCGTCCTGCAGGGTCAGAAACTGGGTGTAGGTGGCTTTGCGGAACACGGGGCGGGCGAGGCCCAGATAGAGCACGTGCGTGCCCACCGTGTCCATAAAACGGCGGTCGTGGGCCACGAATACCAGCGCGCCCTTGAAGTCCAGCAAAAAGGACTCCAGCCATTCCACGGCTTCCATGTCCAGGTGGTTGGTGGGTTCGTCCAGCAGGAGCACGTCGGCCCCTGCGGTGAGCACGCGGGCAAGCTTGGCGCGTTCGCGCCAGCCGCCGGAGAGTTCGCGCAGGGTGCGGCCCCACTTGTGCTCAGCAAACCCCAGACCCGAAAGCACGGCCTTGGCCCTGTGCTCGGGATTGTATCCGTAGAGCGATTCAAGCTCGCTCTGGCGGTGCATGAGTTCGGTAAGGCGGGATTCGTCCTTGTCGGCGGCGGCTTCTTCCCATTGCGTCCAGAAGTCGCTCCAGTCGTGCAGCACGTCCAGAACGTAGGTGAGCAGCGGCGTATTGAGCGCCTCTTCTGAAAGCTCCTGTTCCACATAGCCCATGCGACAGCCGCGCGGCAAAATGACGCGCCCGCCGTCAGCGGAGTCCACCCCGGCCAGCAGCCGCAAAAAGGTGGACTTGCCCGTACCGTTGGGGCCACAGACGCACAGGCGCACACCGGAATCCACCTCCAGCGAAAAATTGCTGAAGATGTCCCGTCCGCCAAAAGATTTTGAAAGTTCCTGAATCGTTATTTTCACAACCAGCCCTCACGGCGGTAGCCTTCCACTGCTTCAGCCATGCCAGCCTCAAGGCTCATGCAGGGGGTGAAGCCAAGTTCTCGCCGAATACGGCTGCCATCGCTCAGCCAGCCAGCTTGCCGGGCTTCGCGGTATTTGTCCAGATTCCAGTTGGGGGCGCGGCGCAGATGGCCGCCGAAAGAGGCGGGCAGCCTGCCCAGCAGGGCGTCGGCAGCAATGCCGAAGGCGGATGAAAGCCCTGCCGTGAGCGCCATGATGGGCAGGGGCATGTGGATGACATGCACCGCGTGCTTGCGGCGCTTCAGTGCCTTGTCCACGGCCTGCCCCATGGCGCGGCAAAAATCGCTCATATTGTGCGCCTGCCCGTCATTGAGATGGTAGACGCCCCGGGCGTCGGGCCTGCACGCGCAGATGACGGCCTGGCCCATGTCGCGCGCGTGTACGGCGCTGACGGGAAATTCCCGCCCAAAGCCGGGACTCACGGCCACGCCGCGCATGACACCCTTGAAGACGGGCAAAAGGCCCTTGTCGCCTGAACCGTAAATGATGGGCGGGCGCAAGGTGACCATGCGGTCGCCAAGGGCGCGGCCCAGAATTTGTTCGCTCAGCGCTTTTGACCAGCCGTAGGCCGATACGGGCGCGGGCAAAGCATGGTCGTCCACGCCGGGGGCCGTGCCGCAGGGGCCGGTGGCCGCCTGGCTGGACACCAGCACAAATCTTTGCATGCCCGGCTGGCCGCGTTTTGCGGCGTTGTCGTCGGCCTGACGTATGGCCTCGGCCAGACACGCGGCGGCGCGGGCGTTGGCGCGCAGGTAGTCCTGCCAGCCCAGCCCGAAAAGAAGGGCGGCCATGTGGATGACCACATCCTGCCCCTCAAGGGCTTCGGTCAGACCGCGCCCGGTGCCAAGATCGGCCTGGACCACGGCCACGCCTTCAGGAAGGCCCGCCGTGTGCGAGCTTGCCCGCGTGAGGCAGGTGACGCGCGCGCCTGCCTGCAGCAGTTGCGGCAGCAGATGGCGGCCCACAAAGCCTGTGCCGCCCGTAAGCAGCACCCGCACGTCCGCAAGATGCCCGGTGGCGGCAAAATCCGCCCCACTGGAGCCTTCAGGGCGAGCAGGGCCAGCCTGTGTCATGTCTGCGCCGCAATCCGCCGTGATCATGCCTCGATCTCCCTGCGGTAGATGCGGTAGCGCTTGGTGAGGCGGCCCGAAAAATCTTCAAGAAGGTCGTTGATGGCCACGTTGTCCTCAAGCACCCACGAGCCTTCCACCCACTGAAAGTCCGGCCGCAGCCGGGCTTTTTCCAGCATGAAGTCCAGCAGCAGCAGGGGCAGGCCCATGAGCCTGAATTCCTCGCGGATGCCAAAAAGAATGGTGCGGTAGCCGCCGCGTATCTCGGCCCGGGCGCGCCACCAGTGCCACAGGGCGGACAGGCCGAGCTTGCCGTTGAGCCTGCGGAGCAGCGGGGCCATGTCGGGCAGGGCCACCATACCGGCGGCCGGTTCGCCGTTGTGGTAAAAGAGGACGAAAAATTCCGGATCCAGCACGCTCTTCAGTTCCTTGACGTGCTGCTCGGCCTCGCCGTCCGAAAGGGGAGAGAAGCCCCAGTTGTCCGCCCACGAGACCTTGTACAGGGCCAGCATGTCGCGGATGTCTTCGGTCAGGGTGGCCTTGCTGGAAGTGCGGCAGGTGAAATGGGCCTCGGCCTTGAGGCGGGCCACTTCGTCATGGAGCCATTCCGGCGGGTTGAAGCGGCTTCTTTCAAGAAGATAGGCGAAGAGATCCTGTTCCTTGCGCAGATGCCAGCTTTCCAGCAGTACGGGGTAGTACGGCGGGTTCCAGGGCATCATGATGGTGGGCGCAAGCTCAAAGCCGTCCACCAGCAGGCCGCAGGTATAGTTTGTGGAGGGGTTCAGCGGCCCGCGCATGAAGCTCATGCCCTGGCCGGACAGCCAGTCTCTGGCGACGTCCAGCAGGGCATGGGCGGCTTCCCTGTCATCTTCGCATTCAAAAAAACCAAAAGCCCCGCAGGTTTCACCCGCGTAGGCATTGTACTTTTCATCCACAATGGCGGCGATGCGGCCCACGAGCCGCCCGTCACGCGCAGCGAGAAAAAGCTCCCGCCGGGCGCTTTCCCAGAAGGGATGCTCGCCAGGGGTGAGCAGTTCGCGCTCCTGGCTCTTGATGGGCGGCGTCCACAAAGGACTTTGGGCATAGATGCCCCAGGGCAGGTCAAGAAACTGGGCGAACTCCGCTTCAGAGCGGACGGCGGTGATGGTAAGCGCCATATATCAGCCCAGTTGCAAGCTGCCGCGCAGCTCGGCCAGCGAAGAAACGCCCAGACGTTCGCAGGCGGCGGGAAGCTGCTTCACCAGATCAAAGGCGCAGTCCGGCCGCATGAAGCTGGCGGTGCCCACCTGAACGGCGTGCGCGCCCACCAAAATGAATTCCAGCGCGTCCTCGACGCACGAGATGCCGCCCACGCCCACCACGGGAATCTTTACCGCGCTGGCGACCTGCCATACGCAGCGCAGGGCCACGGGCTTGATGGCAGGGCCGGAAAGGCCGCCGACCACATTGGCCAGGGACGGGCGGCGCCGTTGCAGGTCAACGGCCATGCCCAGAAGCGTGTTGATGCAGGATATGCTGTCCGCGCCGGCTTCTTCCGCAGCGCGGGCCATGACGGTGATGTCGGTGACATTGGGCGAAAGCTTGACCATGACGTGCTTGTCAGGGGCGGCGCTGCGCACGGCGGTAGTCACCTGCGCCAGCATGCGGGGATCCTGGCCAAAGGCTATGCCGCCTTCGCGCACATTGGGGCAGGACACGTTGACCTCAAGCGCGGCCACGCCTTCCTCATCATTGAGGCGGGCGGCCAGCAGGCCGAAGTCTTCAACAGATCCTGCATAAATATTTGCGATAACGGGAGTTTCCTGCCAGGGCAGCTCAGGGAGTTTTTTTGAGCAGAAGACATCGACTCCGTCATTCTGCAAACCCACGGCATTGAGCATGCCCGCCGTGGTTTCCACAATGCGGGGGGTGGGGTTGCCTTCGCGGGCCTGGAGGGAAAGCCCCTTGACCACCATGCCGCCAAGGCTGGCAAGATCGCCGTAGGTGGCGAACTCCAGGCCGTAGCCAAAGGTTCCGGAGGCCGTAAGTATGGGATTTTTGAGGGACAGATCGTGCGTCTGGCCGTTCAGTGTGACGGAAAGATCCATGCCGCGTTCTCCAGTAACCGCGCAGACCCGCCTTAGCGCAAAGTTTTGCGCGGGGGCGGTGAGGGGTTGTATGCCCGTCTCGGGTGAGCCTTCACGGGCGTTGTTTGCTTTTTGCCGCTGCCGCACTCTGTGGCGGCGCTGCTCCGCCGGGCGGCAGGCCGTTCAGTGCCGGGTTTTGCCCCGGCTTTCAACCTTGCGGCCGCGTTTGCCTTGCTGCCTCGCAAGGGGCATGCCCTGACGGCAATGCGAAAAATACGCTTGAGGCGCAGTTTGTCTTGCGGGTCAAGGAACAGGTCTTTGTATCCGCCAGGGCCCTTGAGGGCAGAGCAGGCAAGCAGCGACGCTGGTTATCGGCTCTGCGCGAATTTTTGTAAAGCCCGCGCTGCAAAAAGCGTGAAGTAAGGCCGCGCCTCAGGCGGGCGTGTTACCGTAATGCCGCATCACAGTTCAATCTGATCCGACCAGAATACGGGGCCGTGGTTGCACACCTGCACCTGGCCGCCGCGTTTGGCGGGCACGGGCCAGTTTTCCGTGGTTTTGCTCACGCAGCCGAGGCAGGCGCCCACGCCGCAGGCCATGCGGTTTTCAAGCGATAGCTGACAACGCACGCCAAGTTCGGCGGCAAATTTTTGCACTGTCTGCATAAAGGGCGTGGGCCCGCAGGCCAGTACCAGTCCCTTTTGTTCGGCAAACTCGGACATGCGATCCTGAATGGAATATATGAAGTTGTCCAGGTCGCCGGGCACGGTTTCACGCAGGCTGTCCAGCGGCACATGCTCATTGATGCTGTCCACGGGATAGCAGCTGATGGGCTCGCGGTGGCCGAAAAGCATGCTGACGTTCCAGGGCTTGGGGTGCTCGCTCACATAGCCCACAAAGGGGACAATGCCCATGCCCCCTGCCAGAAGCAGGGTAGGAGTGTCGGGTTCAATGACAAACCCGTTGCCCAGAGGCCCCCATACGCGAACCTTTTCACCGGGGCGCAGTTCGGACATGCGGCGAGTGCCCTTGCCCACGACCTGAAAGAAGCAGATCATGTGCCGGGCCGTCATGTGGCATATGCCAAGGGGCCGCGCCCAGGGAATTTCAAGGCCGAAAGACTGGGGGCGGATCATGACAAACTGGCCGGGCCGCCACTTGGTCCATTCAGGGCGGGTAAGGCGCAGTGCGAAGAAGCGGCTTTCGTTGCCGGTCTGCCCAAAGGGGACGAGGTCCAGAACACTCAGCTCGCATGAAGTAGATTGCGACATGCGAAAAAGTATAGACGCACTTGGTCAGGTGGTCAACCGGGGGGATCAAGATAAGTGGATAATTAAATACTCTTTTTTTGTATGCATTTTAGTGGCCCACAACTGTAACGTGGTCTGCGGGCAGGGCATTTATGGAGTCTCCGGGCGGCCTGCCCCTCTGCCCGCCCGTCCGCCTGTCCGCCCCGGCGCTGACGTGGTGGCGCAAGCTGCGTACAATGCACGGTATTTTCAACTTTTCAGCCCGCCGCACACGCGCTACACTAAAGGCAGGAGAACCGTCATGAACCATATGTATGCCAACCGTCGCGAAAAATTGCGTCAGGCCATGCGGGCTCGCGGTCTGGATGCGCTGCTTGTCAGCCAGGCTGCCAACCGTTTTTATCTTTCGGGTTTTGAACTGCACGATCCGCAGTATAATGAAAGCGCCGGCAGGCTGGTCATCACCGCCGACGGGCGCGACTGGCTCGCCACGGACGCGCGCTATCTGGACGCCGCCGCCCGCCTGTGGGATGCGGAACGTATTTTTATTTACGGCGGCTACGCGGCACGGGATATTTACGGACTGCTGCGGCGCTGCGGCGGGCGCATCGGCGTGGAGGCGCAGGGCATGAGCCTGGCCTTTGCCCGCGACCTGCGCCAGGCCGGGCCGGGCCTCTACTGCGAAGCTGCGGACGGCCTTGTGGAGCATTTGCGCCGCATCAAGGAGCCTTGTGAAGTGGCGGCTCTGGAAAAGTCTTTCGCTCTCAACCACAAGATGCTGCAATGGGTGGAAAGCCAGTTGGAGCCGAGCCGCACAGAGACCCAGGTCAGTTGGCTCATTGAACGCTTTTTCCGCGAAAATGGCGCTTCGGAACTGGCTTTTGCCAATATTGTGGCTGTGGGAAAAAATGCGGCCCTGCCCCACGCCATACCCGGCGAGGACGTCATCACGGACAACTGCCCTGTGCTCATTGACGTGGGTTGCCGCGTGGACAGCTATTGCTCTGACCAGACCCGCACCTTCTGGGTGGGCGAACAGCCCACGGACGAATTCCGCCGCACCTATGATCTTGTGCGCCAGGCGCAGACCGCCGCCATTGAATCCATGCGCCCCGGCCAGCCCATGCGTGACGCCTATGGCTATGCCCGTGCGGTGTTTGAAAAGGCCGGAACGGCAGAGGCGTTCACCCACGGCCTGGGGCACGGCGTGGGGCTTGAAACCCACGAGGCCCCCAGCCTCTCGCCGCGTTCGGAAGGCGTGCTTGAGCCGGGCATGGTGGTCACGGTGGAGCCTGGCCTCTACTACAACCAGTGGGGCGGGGTGCGCTGGGAATATACTGTGCTGGTAGAAGAAGACGGCGTGCGCATTTTGTAGGCCCGCGCTTTACGGTGCCCGCGGCTCCGAGATGCTGCCGGGGCGTTGTGGCGGCGGCGCTGTGGCGCAGACCGGGAGTTTCGCCCGTGTTGCGAGGTCGCCTGGGTGTCGCGCCCGTGACGACTGATCGCGCTCTGTGCATTAATTGGTCATAGCCGCATGAGTCATAAAAATACGGAAAGCCGGGGGCAATCCCGGCTTTCCGTATTTTGGCGTGGGGTATGGTGCGAAATCGCATGGCGAAACCTTGGGCGGGGATGCCTGGTAGAGCCTCTCTCCAACGTCCCGTCCCAGATCAGAAAACCCTTTCAACCCCTCAAAACTATAATAAAAGTTTTAGGGGGTGGGGGTGTGGGGGAGGGGACCCTTTTGCAAAAGGGTCCCTCCCCCACAAAGCATTTTAACGTGAAACTACTCTAAGGAAGCACTGATTAAAGAGCCTCCTGGAAACGCGCAGTTATTTCGTTTGGCAAGGCGCGATCTTTTTTTGAAGCAGGAGTGGACTCTTCTGTCCTCGACTGTTTCAAAAAAAGTGAAGCAACGCCGCCAAACGGAATAAATCAGCGTTTCCTTATATTTTGCGAACCTCGGTGTACCAAGCGGCAGCTTCTTCAAGCAGCTTGTTGGTACGGGCGGCGAGGGCCTGCGGGTCCTTGAGGTAGCCGTCCAGCAGCAGGCTGGCGTCAAAGAGGCCCTGCGTCATTTCGGCCAGGGTCTTGTCGTCCCTGTCAGCCTTGAACATGCGCAGCATGTTGCGGAGCAGGGGATGGTCGCGGTTGACTTCCAGCACCTTGACCGGCAGGGAATCGTCCTTTTGCATGACCTTGAGCAGCTTTTCCATAGACGAGGACATGCCGCCGTCAGGCGAAACGAGCACGGCTGGGCTGTCGGCCAGACGGTGCGAAACACGCACGTCCGTAACCTTGTCGCCAAGAACTTCCTTCATTCTGGCCAGCAGGCCCTCAAAGCTGGTGGAGTCCTCGCCCGAAAGGGGGGCAACGGCTTCGCGGGCGGGCTCTTCCTTGTCGGCAAAGTCCTTGAGGGCGTCGTCGGAGGCGGCCTCCACGGACTTGAATTCCCATTCCTTGTAGCGGCCAAGGCCGTCCATGACGAATTCGTCAATGGGTTCAAAAAGGTAAAGAACTTCAATGCCCTTCTGGCGGAAGCGCTCCATGTGCGGGTTCAGGCGGGCGGCCTCGCGGTTGGGCGCGGCCACAAACCAGAACGTCTTCTGGCCCTCGGGGGCGCGTTCCATATAGCCGTCAAGGCTGGTCAGAGCCTCGGCGTCGGCCAGGGTGGAGGAGTTGAAGCGCAGCAGGGTGGTGACGCGCTCGCGGTTGGCAAAATCATGATAGCCCAGTTTGAAGACCTTGCCGTGCAGCCGCCAGAAGGCGCTGTATTTTTCGGCATCGTCGCGGGCGAGTTTTTCAAGGTGGTTGAGGGTCTGCTTGACGATAACCTGGCTGATCTTGCGCAGAACCACGTTTTCCTGAAGGGTTTCGCGCGAAATGTTCAGGGGCAGGTCTTCGGTATCCACCACGCCCTTGAGAAAGGCCAGGTATTCGGGGATCAGCTCCTTGTTGCGGTGCTGGATAAGCACGCGGCGGGCGTAGAGATCAAGCCCCCAGAAGTCCCGGTCGGAGCCGAAGAAATCCTGTGCGCTGTCGGGGATGAAGAGCAGGGCGTTGAACTGCACCGGGGCGTCCACCGAAAAGTGCAGTTCGTCCAGCGGGTCAGCGCTGTCGTAGGTAAGGGCCTTGTAAAAGGCCGCGTACTGCTCCCTGGTGATGGAAAACTTGGGTTCACGCCACAGGGCAGGCTGGGTATTGGCCTGCTCGTTGTCCACAAAAACGGGAAAAGGCACAAAGGCAGAATGCTTGCGAATGGCCGACTCCACGCGGAATTTTTCAAGAAATTCCACGGCGTCGTCCTTGAGCCATGCCTTGATGACCGTACCGCGCGCAGGTTCGGCCTCGTCGGACTGGGTCACGGTGTAGGTGCCAAGACCGTCGCTGGTCCAGGTGTGGGCCGCGTTGTCATCGCCAAAAGCTGGGCGTGAGGTGACGGCAACCTTGTTGGCCACCATAAAGATGGAATAAAAGCCCACGCCAAAGCGGCCGATAATGTTGGCGGCATCAGCCACGGCTTCTTCGCCGTCATCGGTTTCGTCGCCGCGCCCGTTGCCGGATTTGGCCTTGGCGGCGTTTTCGGCCGCGATGTCGGCCAGAAACTGCTCGGAACCGGATTTGGCTATGGTGCCCAGGTTTTCGGACAATTCCTCTGCCGTCATGCCAAGGCCGGTATCGGCGATGGTGAGGGTTTTGGCGTCCTTATCAAGGGTTATGCGTATCTCCAGCGGCAGGTCGGGCAGCTTGGGGCTTTCGCCGCGATTGACGCGAAAGCGCAGCTTGTCCAGCGCGTCCGAGGCGTTGGAAATGAGTTCACGCAAGAAAATCTCACGATTGGTATACAGAGAGTTGGTCAGGATGTGTAAAACCTTACGCACCTCTGCACGGAATTGGCGGGGTTTTTTACCAGCCTCTGCCATGACAAACCTCCTGAAAAGTGATATCTTTAGAGGTAATGCAGCTTCCAGTTTTTTCAAGAGCTGCAAGGGCATTGTTGTGAAAAAAAATGGGTTCACGGTTTACGGCGAGGGCATTTTCGTCATGGGGACGAGGTATTTAAACCAGCGCCACGCAAGGAAATAAGGTGATATCGATATTCATAATCACTTGCCATCAATGAGCGAAAAGAGTAAGCACAAATAGGATATATAAGGAGGGCCTAATGGACGTTGTAATGCTTTCGCGTCTGCAATTTGCTGTGGCCGTGTTTTTTCACTTTATTTTCGTGCCCCTCACGCTGGGCCTCTCGGTAATCATTGCCCTGATGGAGACCCGTTATGTACGTACCGGGGACGAATTCTGGAAAAAACAGGCGAAATTCTGGGGCAAGCTGTTTGTCATAAACTTTACCCTGGGTGTGGTGACCGGTATCACGCTGGAATTCCAGTTCGGCACCAACTGGTCACGATATTCGGAATACGTGGGCGACATTTTTGGTTCGCTCCTTGCTATTGAGGCCACGGTGGCCTTTTTTCTTGAATCCACGTTTCTTGCGGTGTGGCACTTCGGCTGGAACCGCGTGGGCAAGAAGCTGCATCTGGCCTGCATCTGGCTGGTTGCCCTCGCGGGCAACCTTTCCGCCCTGTGGATCATCCTTGCCAACGGATTCATGCAGAATCCCGTGGGCTACTACATCAATGAAGTCACAAAGCGCGCGGAACTGGCGAACTTTTACGAGGTCGTCACCAACCCCTATGGCTGGGGCATGTTCGCGCATACGATACTTGCTTCGTGGGTACTTGGCGGCTTTTTTGTGCTTGGCGTTTCTTCCTGGCACTTGTTGCGCGGCAGCAATACCGACTTTTTCCGCCGCGCGTTCAAGATGGTGGCGCCCTTTACCCTGATTTTCGCGCTGCTGCTGGCCCTTTCGGGCGACCAGCAGGGCAAGACCGTGGCCAAGTATCAGCCCGCCAAGCTGGCGGCGATGGAAGCGCACTGGGAAACACATACCAACGTGCCCTTCTACCTGCTGGTATGGCCTGACGCCGAAAATGAAACCAATACCGTGCAGGCCATCGGCATTCCCGGCCTGCTGAGCTGGATCGCCTTTGACGACGTGAATGCCGAAGTCAAGGGCCTCAAGGCCTTTGCCAAGGAAGACAGGCCCCCTGTGCTGCCGACCTTCCTTACCTTCCGCACCATGGTCGCCCTTGGCGGCATATTCCTGGCGCTTTCCTTCTGGGCCTTTTTGCAACGCAAAAAGGATGCGCCCAACAGCCTGCTTCTCAAGCTGCTTGTGCTCAATATTCCGCTGCCCTACATCGGCCTGATGGTGGGCTGGGCCGTGACGGAGATTGGCCGTCAGCCCTGGATAGTCTATAATCTCATGCGTACAACGGATGCCGTTTCGCCGGTTCCGGCCGATAACGTGCTTATCTCGCTGATCGCCTTTATCGGCGTGTACTCGCTGCTCGGCATCCTGGACATCTATTTGTTGCGCAAATTTGCCATCAAGGGCCCGGACGCCCAGGAGGTGTAGCCATGCTGGAAACCATCTGGTTTGTGCTGTGGGCATTGCTGTGGGCCGTGTACTTCATTCTGGACGGCTTTGACCTTGGTATGGGCACGCTTTTGCCTTTTCTGGGCAAAAACGAGTCGGAACGCCGCATCATGTACAATGCCGCCGGGCCGTTCTGGGACGGCAACGAAGTGTGGCTTATCGCCGCTGGCGGCGTTACCTTCGCGGCTTTTCCCAAGGCCTATGCAGTCATGTTCAGCGCGTTGTACGCGCCTTTGCTGATGTTGCTTTTCGCCCTGATCTTCCGGGCGGTATCCTTTGAGTTCCGCAGCAAGGTCGAGCACGATGCCTGGCGTAGCCTGTGGGACTGCGTACACTTTGTGTCCAACCTGGTGCCCTGCATCCTGCTGGGCGTGGCCTTTGCCAACCTTTTTATGGGTATTCCCGTGGACGCCCAGGGCGTCTATCACGGCAACCTGCTTGCCCTGCTCAATGTGTACGGGCTGGCTGGCGGCGTGTTCTTTCTCTGCATGTTCGTGCTGCACGGCTCGCTGTGGCTGGCCATCAAGAGCCGCGGCGACCTGCAAACCCGCGCGGTAGCCACGGCCAGCTTTATGTGGCCCATCATGCTGGTGCTGCTGGTGGCCTTTCTTATTCTCTCGGCTTTTTATACCAAGCTGTTTGATAACTACCTGGCCATGCCCATTCTGCTGGTGCTGCCCCTGCTGGCCCTGGCAGGACTTGTGGGCGCGCGCATCATGCTGCGCGCGGGCAAGCTCTGGTGCGCCTGGGCCTTCAGCGGCCTGTTCATCCTGGGCGTCACCTTCTTCGGCGTTGTGGGCATGTTCCCCGGCATGATCATCTCTTCCATTGATCCTGCCGCCACCGTGACGGCCTTTAACGGCGCTTCAAGCCAGCTGACGCTCAAGATCATGCTTGGGGTGGCCCTGGTCATGGTGCCCATCGTGCTTCTGTATCAGTTCTGGATGTACCGGCTGTTCTCCGAGCCGGTGCTGCCCAAGGATCTGGACGACGACCACGCCTATTAAGGCTGCTGCAAAATGGTTGAAACAAGGCCGCGCCCCCAAAGGGCGCGGCCTTGTGCATTATAAAGAAAAAGAGGAAGGTTGGAGAGTAGGTATTTTGAAATGCTTTGTGGGTGAGGGGCGTGGTTGGTCACGTCGATGGCGACTTGAAGTTTTGTGGGGGAGGGACCCTTTTGAAAAAGGGTCTCCTCCCCCACACCCCCTCCCCCTAAAACTTTTATTGTGGCCTTGATGCTCCAATCCTACAGGCTGTTTGTCGCTTCTTGTTCACAGCCGCGCCAGACTGAACTCTCCATAAGGGAGTGTGTGCGGGCGCAAAAGGCATAGTGAGGAGCGGTGTCGGCGGAGGAAATTATGAAGAAGACAGCAATGGCCTTGTGGCTCAGGATGCGGCCAGGACGGGCCGGGAAAGAAAACGGCCCTGTTATGGTGGAAAAAGCGAAGGTCGGGCGATTTTTGCCAGCAATGGCCCTGTGTCTTGCCCTTGCCCTCAGCCTTGGCGCGTGCGCGCCACGCGAATATCGGCCCCTGACATTTGAAGAACAGCAAGACCTTGAAGCCTACCGACAGTGCAAAAGGGAGGCGACAGAGATGAATCCGGAATGGCGGGGTGACACGAGCTACTTTCCCTGGCGGGCCTATTTTGACATGTGCATGCGGCGTATGGGCGTGAGCGACGAGCGGATGAAGCATATGCGCATCTGGATATAGCGGGTTTTTGGCCTTAAAGACCTGGGGCTCTTGTGTGCGGGCTCTTGTGAGCGGGCTCCCGTGTGCAGGCTCCCGACATGCAGGCTGCACCCCAACATACAGACAAGAAAAACCGGGGAAGAATCGTTATGCGGATTCTTCCCCGGTTTTGGCGTTTGGCTTTAGCGCTTACAAAGACGAAATTTGCGATGGTGTGGCGCATGGCAAGCGCTTCGCCGAGTTGCCCGTTTCGGAGTAAAAAAACTCCGAACTATTCGTAACTATACTAAAAGTTTTAGGGGGAGGGGGCGTGGGGGAGGAGACCCTTTTTCAAAAGGGTCCCTCCCCCACAAACTCTCTCACCCCCCACAAAAAAACTTCAACCCACTCAACCCACTCAACCCATTCAACCTTCTCAGCCCTAGTCGTCGCCCACCTTGAGCGCGGCCAGAAATGCCTCCTGCGGCAGTTCCACGTTGCCCATGCGTTTCATGCGGCGTTTGCCTTCTTTCTGCTTTTCAAGCAGCTTACGCTTACGGGTGATGTCGCCGCCGTAGCATTTGGCGGTAACGTCCTTGCGGAAGGCGGAGACGGTTTCGCGGGCGATGATTTTCTGTCCGATGGCGGCCTGAATGGCGACCTGGAAGAGCTGGCGCGGGATGCTGCGTTTGAGCTTGAGGGCCAGGCCGCGTCCGTAGGTGTAGGCGCGGTCGCGGTGTACGATGACAGCCAGGGCGTCAACGGTTTCGCCATTGAGCATGATGTCGAGGCGCACGAGGTCGGAGGCCCGGTAGTCCAGGGGATGATAGTCCATGGAGGCATAGCCGCGTGTGGCGGACTTGAGCCTGTCAAAGAAGTCGTACACGATTTCGGCAAAGGGCAGTTCGTAGGTGACCACCACGCGGTTGGAAGCGAGGTAGTGCAGGTTTTTCTGGGTACCGCGCTTTTCTTCGCAGAGCTTCATGACGTTGCCCACGTATTCGTTGGGCACATGGATGTCCATGTTGACGTAGGGCTCGTACAGGGTGTGGATCTTGGTAGGATCGGGCAGATGGCTGGGGTTGTCGATTTCCAGCGTTTTGCCGTCATTGGTGTCGACCTTGTACACCACTGACGGCGCGGTGGCGATGAGGCCGACCTCAAACTCCCGCTCCAGCCGTTCCTGAATGATTTCCATATGCAGCAGGCCAAGAAAGCCGCAGCGAAAACCGAAGCCCAGGGCCTGTGACGTTTCAGGCTCATAGGAAAAGGCCGCGTCGTTGAGTTGCAGCTTTTCAAGGGCGGCCTTGAGGTTTTCGTAGTCCTCGGATTCTGTGGGGTAGAGCCCGCAGAAAACCATGGGCTTCACTTCCTTGAAGCCGGGCACGGGGCTTGTGGCAGGGCGGTCGGCGTGGGTGATGGTGTCGCCCACGCGGGCGTCGCCCAGTTCCTTGATGGAACCGCAGAGAAAACCCACTTCGCCGGCCAGCAGTTCCTTGACGTCAGCGGCTTCGGGCGAAAAGACGCCCAGGCGCAGCACTTCATAGTCCTTGCCCGTGCTCATGAGGCGCACGGTTTCGCCCTTGCGGATGACGCCGTCCATAACGCGAAAAAGCACCACGACCCCCTGGTAACTGTCGTACCAGGAGTCGAAAATAAGCGCCTTGAGGGGGGCGGCCCTGTCGCCCCTGGGCGCGGGCAGGTGATTGACGATGGCTTCAAGCACGGCGTCAACGCCCATGCCCGTCTTGGCGGATACGGACAGCGCCTGGGAGCAGTCGAGGCCGATGCTTTCTTCAATATCGGCCTTGACGCGCTCGACCTCTGCGCTGGGCAGGTCTATCTTGTTGAGAACAGGCAACACTTCATGGTTGTGGTCAAGGGCAAGATATACGTTGGCCAGGGTCTGCGCTTCCACGCCCTGGGTTGCGTCAACCACCAGCAGCGCGCCTTCGCAGGCGGCCAGGGAGCGTGATACTTCGTAGTTGAAGTCCACGTGGCCGGGCGTGTCGATGAGGTTGAGCTCATATTCCTGACCGTCGGCGGCAAAGTAGGGCAGGCGCACGGTCTGGGCCTTGATGGTGATGCCGCGCTCGCGCTCCAGATCCATTCTGTCCAGATACTGCTGGCGCGCTTCACGTTGGCTGACCACCTTGGTCAGTTCAAGAATGCGGTCGGCCAGGGTGGACTTGCCGTGATCGATATGGGCGATGATGCAAAAATTGCGTATATTTTCCTGCTTGACCATATTTTTTCCTGCGTAAAGTCTGGTTGCGTAGCTGATCTGTATAGCCAAGATTTGTCACGAAGTCCATGCAAAGGCCAGCGGTTTCACCGGGGCAGGGCAGGGGCTTGTGCGGTGGATTTCAGCCTTTTTGCAGCCTTGCGCAGTTATGTGCAGGCGAATGGAAGTGTTACCCGTCCAGCGCGTGAGTGTGCGGCGCACAGCAACATTGTGTTGATTCGATAAAAATGGCCTTTCGACAGAGTGGGGATTTGAAATATGAGGCGTTTCAGCGGAGATATGTTCGAATGGAGCACTGATTAAAGAGCCTCTTGGAAACGCGCAGTTATTTCGTTTGGCAAGGCGCGATCTTTTTTTGAAACAGGAGTGGACTCTTCCGTCCTCGACTGTTTCAAAAAAAGTGAAGCAACAGTGAAGCAACGCCGCCAAACGGAATACATCAGCGTTTCCCCAAAAAACAAAAAAGGCCGTACAGCGTAAAACGCCGCACGGCCTGTCAGATCTGAACAAAAACGGTCTAGAGCAGTTTACGAATGAAATGAGTTAAATGCTCTGCAAGGATTTTTCTGAAAATCCTTGCCACGAAATGCGAGTAGGCGGGCTTTTGCCTGCCGTACGCGAGCATTTCAAGTGTTAAATGCTCTAGCGGAACTGTGCCAGTTGCAGGCGGATCAAAGCCCTGTGCAATGCGGCTTCAGCGCGAACCGAATCAATCTGCTCGTCATGGCTGGCAATGCGCTGTTCGGCGCGTTCTTTGGCGGCCATGGCTCTTGCTGTGTCGATATCCTGCGCCATTTCGGCAGACTCGGCCAGCACGGTGAGCACGTCGTTGTTCACGTCGGCGAAACCGCCGGAAATGAACACGTGTTCCTCCTTGCCGCCAGCCAGCTTGTAGCGCAGACCACCAATCTTGAGAGCGGAGAGCAGGGAGACGTGCTTGGGCAGCACGCCGAATTCGCCTTCAACACCGGGGCAGACGGCCATTTCAACTTCGCCGCTCACCACGGTTTTGTCCGGCGTCACCACTTCCAGTTGCAGTGTGCCCATAGGTACTCCTTCGCTCCTGATATGCCAGATGCGTTTGTCCAGTGACCGCGCCACAAGGCACGGTCACTGGTCTTTCAACGATCTAGTTTTCTTCCTGCAGCTTGCGCTGCTCGTACTTGGCCACGGCCTGTTCGATGCCGCCCAGCATGTAGAAGTCGCCTTCAGCCATGTGGTCGTACGCGCCGTCCAGGATGCCCTTGAAGCCCTTGATGGTATCTTCAAGCTTCACATACTGGCCGGGGGTACCGGTGAAGGTTTCGGCCACGTGGAAGGGCTGGGACAGGAAGCGCTGGATGCGGCGCGCGCGCGCCACAGTGAGCTTGTCTTCGTCCGACAGTTCGTCCATGCCGAGAATGGCGATGATGTCCTGCAGTTCTTTGTACTTCTGCAGCACCATCTGCACGCGCCGGGCCACCATGTAGTGATCGTCGCCCACCACGTCGGGAGCGAGGATGCGCGAGGTGGAGTCCAGCGGGTCCACGGCGGGGTAGATGCCAAGTTCTGCAATCTGGCGCGAAAGCACGAGCGTGCCGTCCAGATGCGAGAACGTGGTAGCCGGGGCCGGGTCGGTCAAGTCGTCAGCGGGCACGTAAACGGCCTGCACGGACGTGATGGAACCGGTGTTGGTAGAGGTGATGCGTTCCTGAAGCGAACCAAGGTCCGTACCAAGGGTGGGCTGGTAGCCCACGGCCGAAGGCATGCGGCCCAGAAGGGCGGACACTTCGGAACCGGCCTGGGTAAAGCGGAATATGTTGTCGATGAAGAGGAGCACGTCCTGATGTTCTTCATCGCGGAAGTATTCCGCGCAGGCCAGGGCCGTGAGGGCCACGCGGGCACGGGCTCCCGGAGGCTCGTTCATCTGGCCGTAGACAAGGGTGGCGCGTTCCAGAACGCCCGCATCCTTGAGTTCGTGATAGAGGTCGTTACCTTCACGGGTGCGTTCACCCACGCCCGCGAAGACCGAGGAGCCGCCGTGCTGCTTGGCGATGTTGTTGATCATCTCCATCAGAATAACGGTCTTGCCCACGCCGGCGCCGCCGAAGAGGCCCATCTTGCCGCCCTTGGGGAAGGGCACAAGCAGGTCCACAACCTTGATGCCGGTTTCGAGCAGCTCGACCTTGGTGTTCTGGTCGGTGAAAGCCGGAGCCGGACGGTGGATGGGATAGTACTTTTCAGCGTTAATGGGGCCCAGTTCATCCACGGGGCGACCGATAACGTTGAGGATGCGGCCCACGGAGGGCTTGCCCACGGGCACCATGATGGGTTGACCGGTGTCAACCGCTTCCATGCCGCGCACCAGACCTTCGGTGGCGTCCATGGCGATGGTGCGAACAACATTGTCGCCCAGGTGCTGTGCAACTTCACAGACCAGGTAGGGGGCGTCGGTGTTGTTCGGATTATTGATCTCCAGGGCGGTGAAGATATTCGGCAGGTTGCCGTCGGTGAACTCAACGTCCACAACAGCGCCGATAACCTGGACGATTTTACCGATGTTTTTGCTCATTAGTTGGCTCCTTAACCCTTCAGCGCTTCAGCGCCGCCGACGATGTCGATGAGTTCGCTGGTGATGGAAGCCTGCCGCGTCTTGTTATAGAGCAGGGTCAGCATGTTGATCATCTCGTTGCAGTTGCGCGTGGCGTTGTCCATGGCGGCCATGCGGGCCGCATGTTCGCTGGCAGATGTGTCCAGCATGCCACGGTAAACCTGCACCTTGACGTAGCGGGGCAGAAGCTCCGCCAACAGCTTTTCTTCCTGCGGCTCGTAAACGTATTCGCAGCGCGCTTCTCCGGCTTCTTCGGCGATTTCTTCAGCCTCGGGCGTTTTCAGGGGCAACAGGCAGAGACTGCGCGGGGGCTGCTGCCCCATGGACACAAACTCGCCGTATATGAGCCACACTTCGTCGAGACCAAAGGTTTCGTAGCCGTGAATGACTTCCTGGGCCACGGAGCTTGCCAGGGCAAAGTCGATGCTGCCCATGCGGTCTGCATAGGCTTTGACAATCTTGAAGCCGGCCGCCTTTACGGCGTCACGGCCCTTCTTGCCCATGCAGACAAAGCTCACTTCAAGGCCTTCCGCTTTTTTCTCTTTGGCGAGCCTCAACGCAGTGGCAATGATATTGCCGTTGAAGCTGCCGCAGAGGCCGCGGTCAGAGGTCACCAGCACAATGGCGCAATGCTTCTTTTCCTCATGCTCGGCCAGCAGGGGATGGGCGTTGCCCTCCACCTTGCTCGACAGTTCGGCGAGCACGTCGCGGTATTTGGCCGCGTACGGCCTGAAGCGCTCGATGCGGGCCTGAGCGCCACGCAGCTTCGCCGAGGCCACCATATTCATGGCCTTGGTGATCTGCTTGGTCTTACCGACCCCCACGATCTTCATTTTTACGTCTTTGAGTGAAGGCATGCTTTTCTCCCGGATATTGGGGGCCCCTAGGCCGTCCAGCCCTGCTTGAAGGCGGCAATAGCCTCGGTAAGCGCTTTTTCCACAGCCTCGTCAATGACTTTCTTTTCTTTAATGGCGTCAAGCACGTCTTTCCTGGTGTCGCGCAGGAAGGTCAGCATGGCGGCTTCAAAACGGCGGACGTCTTCCACCGGTACGTCATCCATAAGTCCGCGCGTGGCGGCGTAAATGGAGGCTACCTGTTCATTGGAAGGCATGGGCTGGTACTGGGGCTGCTTGAGCAGTTCCACCAGGCGCGCGCCGCGGTCAAGCTTGGACTTGGTGCCCTTGTCCAGGTCGGAGCCGAACTGGGCGAAGGCCGCCAGTTCGCGATACTGGGCAAGGTCAAGACGCATTGTACCCGCCACCTGCTTCATGGCCTTGATCTGGGCCGCGCCACCCACGCGGGACACGGAAAGGCCCACGTTAATGGCCGGACGCACACCGGCGTTGAAGAGGTTGGGTTCCAGGTACACCTGACCGTCGGTGATGGAGATCACGTTGGTGGGGATGTACGCGGACACGTCGCCAGCCTGGGTTTCAATGATGGGCAGAGCCGTCATGGAGCCAGCACCGAGACTGTCGTTCACCTTGGCCGCACGTTCGAGCAAACGAGAGTGCAGGTAGAACACGTCGCCGGGGAAGGCTTCACGTCCCGGAGGACGACGGAGCAGCAGGGACATCTGGCGATAGGCCACGGCCTGCTTGGAAAGGTCGTCGTAAATGATGAGGGCGTGCTTGCCGTTGTCGCGGTAGAACTCCGCCATGGTGCAGCCCGTGTAGGCTGCAATGTACTGCAGCGGCGCGGGGTCGGACGCGGTAGCCGAAATGATGGTCGTGTACTCCAGAGCGCCGTGGCGACGCAGGGTATCGGCCACCAGAGCCACCGAGGACTTCTTCTGGCCGATGGCCACGTAGAAGCAGTGGATGTCCGTTTCTTTCTGCGCCAGGATGGCGTCGATACACACAGCGGTCTTACCGGTCTGGCGGTCGCCAATGATAAGTTCGCGCTGGCCGCGGCCAATGGGCGTCATGGCGTCGATGGCCTTCAGACCCGTAGGCATGGGCTCATGCACGCTTTTACGCGCGATGATGCCGGGGGCCTTGATTTCCACGGGGCGCACTGCGGCAGCCTCGATGGGGCCAAGGCCGTCGATGGGCTCACCCAGGGGGTTGAGCACACGGCCCATAACGCCGTCGCCGACAGGCACGGAGAAGATCTTGCCGGTACGCTTGACCGGGTCGCCTTCCTTAATGCCCACGTCCGAACCGAGCAGAGCGACACCGACGTTGTCCTCTTCGAGGTTGAGCACCATGCCCATGACGCCGCCGGGAAATTCCAGCAGTTCCATCGACATGGCGTTCTGCACGCCGTAGACGCGGGCGATGCCGTCACCAACATAAAGCACGGTGCCGGTTTCGCTCATTTCTACGCGCTGCTCGTAGTTCTGGATTTGATCCTCAATGATCTTGCTTATCTCTTCCGCTTTGATCTGCATGTGCTATTCACCCCTCTTGAATGTCTCCCGGAGGATACCCAATTGCGCGCGCAGACTTGCGTCCAGCACCCGGTCACCCATTTTGAGCACCATACCCCCTAGTATGTCCTTGTCGACAGCAAAGGTGAGCTCAATGTCGGCGCCGGTTTTCTGTTCCAGCGATTCTTTGAGTTTGGCCTTTTTGTCGGCAGGAAGTTTGACTGCCGTGACGAGTTGGCCACGCACTATGCCCTTGGCTTCGTCGAGCAGTTTGCCATACCAGGCGGAAATTTCGCGCAGAAAGGCGAGCCTTTCCTTGTCTGCCAATAAAAAGCAGAAGCTGCGCATAGTCTGGTCGGCCTTGAGCTTGCCCAGCAGCTTGTCGAGAACTGCCTTTTTTTCCTCCACGCCGATCACGGGACTTTTGAGGGTCAGGTCAAGTCCCGGCGTGGCGACAAGCATTTCACCAAGAGCGGCAAGGCATTCACCCCGCGCACTCAAGGCTTCGTCCCCATCCTTTTTGCCCAACGCAAAGATGGCGTTGGCGTACCTGCGTGCAACCACGGTGTCGATCAATGGAGCACCACCTTTTTAAGGGAGTTGGCGATAAGCTTGTCGTGGGCTTCGGCATTGAGCTTGCTGCTCAAAGCCTTTTCGGCGGCGTCCACGATTTCGTCCGCAATGACGGCGCGCACTTCAGCAAGCACGGTGCGGCCTTCATTTTCAGCGGTCATGCGCGCCTGCTCCACAATTTGCGCCGCCTGACGGTGCGCCTCTTCCACAATGCCCGCTTTCAGGTTTTCGGCCTGTTTGCGGCTTTCGGCCAGAATGGCTTCACGCTCCTCGTTGAGGCGCGCGATGCGCGATTCAACGGCGGCCAGCTGTTCCTTGGCCTTGGCGCGGCGTTCATCCAGGTCGTCCAGCGCTCCGCTGATGGTCTCGCGGCGATTCTTGAAGAAGCGCTTGGCCAGTCCGCCAACAAAGTACCAGAGGATGCCCGCAAAAATCACGAAGTTCAGCACGCGCCAGCCGAAGTCCCCCCAGCGCGGTCCCCCATGCCCTTCAGAGGCCAGCGCCTCAAAAGGAATGAAGACAAGCGCGGCAAGGGCAATAACGAGCGGCAGGATAAAACCCGCGTGTTTCCATTTGCTCAAAGCCCACCCCCCTCTGTTCAGAGAATAATGCAATAGCGTAGACTGTGCCTAAAGAAACCGGATCGCCTGAGGGCGTCCGAAAAGAAACCGAAAAAGCGCAAAAACTAACCCTTGAGAAGCTTGGTCGCCAGCCGGGCGGAAAAATCGCTCACCTGGTTTCTCAGCTCATCAAGGGTCTTGGCAGCCTGTGCCCGCAGGGATTCGCGGGTTTCGGCAAGGATGTCGCGGGCACTTTTTTGGGCTTCGCCCACCAGCACCTGCTGTTCAACCGTGCCTGCGGCGCGGCCTTCTTCACGGGTCAGACCGGCGTCCTGACGGGCGCGGGCCAGTTCGGCCTCGTAGTTGGCAAGGCGTTCCGCAGCCTGGTACTCGAAAGACTCGGCCTCTTCGGCCATGCCGTCCATGATGCCGTTGCGCTTTTTTATGATATCGCGGATGGGGCGGATAAGGAGGATGTTTAGCACATAAATGGCGACCAGAAAGTTCACCAGCTGAAAGATCATTGTAATGTTAAGATCCAGCATGCCGCATCCTCCCGATGATGTCGGATTGTAGGAATGAAAAAGACATTAAGCCCTTGCAACATATCTCCTTGCCCCTGTTCTGTCAAAGGGTATTGGTGACAAATTTCGCAAACTCTGGAAGTTTTTTAAAAATCTTATTTAAATTCAGGATGTTAAAAAACAGATGCCCGAAGCCTTCTGAGGCTTCGAGCGAGAAAGTGATTCTGCCGCCATGTGGCTGGCAACAGCAAGGCGCGCCTTTTCGACCATTTTGGGGGTGTGAAAGGGCTTTGGGATCATGAAAGAAAACACTTGCGGAATATAATCGAATATCGCAAGTTGATTGGTTGCTCAGACAAGGATCCAGTCGGTGGGGCCGTATCCCCGCTGTTCAAGCCAGTTTGCGGCCTCTTCGGCCGCGCCATGCGCGGTCAGGGCGTTGAGGATGCGGCAGCGGCCTGGCCCCGGCAGGGCCTCCCGGCCCAGCACGGGCACGCCGCCCACCACATTGCCGATCTTTCTGGCGTCAATATCTATATACGCGGCGGGGCGCACGCCAAGCCGCCACAGGGGCGCAAGCCTTCTGCGCGCCATGCGGCCGCCGCCAATGACCCAGACCTGCGGGTGGAAGGGGTTGTGCCGTTCAAGGTGACGGGCCAGCCACAAAGCCCGCAGCCTGTCGCAGGCATCCGCCGTATAGCGCCCGTCCGTCCTGGTGGCGCGGTCAGGGGCGTCGTTCCATACCAGAAGCGCTTGCGGCAGTTTTTCCATAAGCGCGCCCTCGTGCAGCCAGCGCAGCCACAGTTCCCAATCTTCGGCAAAATTCCCGTCAGCATAGGGGCCCCAGCGGTCAACCGCCTCGCGCCGGTACATGGTGGTCGGGTGGCAGACCGGCGTATCCCTGAAGCGGTTGCGGCTGATCTCTGTGGGGGATTGCAGGCTGTTCTGCCAGTCCACGAAATGCGCAAAACCGTAGGCAGTGGCGCGGTCGCCGCCAAAAGCAGCCAGGCTGGCCGAAAGCGTGAGTGCGCTCTTGCCCCAGAGATGGGAGGTTTGCAGGGCCAGCCGCTGGGGATGGGCCGTGTCGTCGGCATCCATACGGGCGATGAAGGAGCCGCGCGCCGCTGCCAGTCCGGCGTTGAGGGCGGCGACAATGCCGCCGTGCGGCATGTGCAGAACACGCAGCCTGTCCTGGGCGGCTGTTTCGGCGGCGCAGGTTTCCAGCAGGGCGGCACTGTCGTCCGTGGAACCGTCGTTGACCACAATGATTTCAAAGGAAGGGAGGGGACACCCGGCAGTTGGCTCCTGAACAAAGAGGCTGTTCAGTGCCGCTTTCAGCGTGCGTGCGGCGTTGAATGCCGGCAGAACCACCGAAACAAGGGGCGGCGCGTCTGCGCGCAAAGCGCGGGCTTTATTCACGGTCAGGGGCGGCCTCGGGTCGGGCGGGCTGCCGGGCACTGCTTGCGGCGGCATCTTCGTTTTCCACATTCACGGCGGCGGCTCGGTGTGGTGCGGCTTTGCGGCACGGCGCGGCTTCGGAGCACGGCGCGGCTTCGGAGCACGGCGCAACTTCGCGGTCTGTCATGGCTTCTGGGCAAGGTACGGCCTCTGCGTCCTGTGCGGAAAGGCTGTCCAGAAAATCCATGGCCAGTGAGGTTATGCGGCGCGGGGGCTGGCTGGCGTCCAGATGGTGATGCGCGGTTGCATGATAGAGCGGCAGACGTTCGTGCAGCACCTGCCGCACTTCGTCCCTGATGTCCGCGCCAGTGAGGGACGGGCGCTGCTCCGCCAGGGGATTGCCGGAAAGCCGTGCCGCCAGCGCCTCCACGGGAGCGGACAAATAGAAAACATGCCCCTGTTCGCGCATGAAAATACGATTTTGTTCGTCCAGCACCATGCCGCCGCCTGTGGCAATGACGGCTCCCTGAGGGTGGATGGCTGTGACAGCCCGCAGCGCATCGCTTTCGCGTTTGCGAAAGCCGGGCCAGCCCTCTGCTTCCACGATCTCGGCCACGGTGCGCCCCGCCTGTTCAAGAAGGTAGTGGTCGGTATCGATAAAGGGCAGCGCGAGGCGTTGCGCCAGCAGGCGGCCGATGGTCGTTTTGCCGCAGGCTCGTGGGCCCACAAGGAATATGAGAGGCATGGGGCTTCCTGATGGCTATGGCAGCCCGGTGGACCGCGCAGGGTTCAAGGTAATTCATGGCGGCGCGCTGCGCTGACGCCTTCGCGGCGGGTGTCTGCCCGCGCAGCCGTCAGAGCAGTTTCAAGCGGCAGCCGTTGGGCGACGAAGAAGCCTTACGGATGGCGACAGCATCGCTTGTGAAATTGGTCTAATAAACCACTGATTGAAGAGCCTCCTGGAAACGCGCAGTTATTTCTTTTGGCAAGGCGCGAACTTTTTTCAAGCAGGAGTGGACTCTTCCGTCCTCGACTGTTTCAAAAAAGTGAAGCAAGTCCGCCAAACGGAATAAATCAGCGTTTCCCTAATAAACCACGCTGTAGGACATGACTTCCGGCCTGTGGAAGAAAAACTCCACGCGGCGGTTCATGGCGCGGCTCTGCTCGTCGATGCCGGGCTTGAGGGGGCGGGTGTCGCCATAGCTGACGGCGCGCATGCGCGTGGCCTTGACGCCGTGCTGCACCAGATAGTTGACCATGGCTGCGGCGCGCGCTCCGGACAGTTCCCATGCGGACGTGAAGGGCGGGGCCGTTTCGGCCGAATCGGCATGGCCGCGCACCACGAGGTACAGATTGTATTCGTCCATGAGGCCAAGTACGGCGGTCAGCACCCTTTCGCCGTCAGGCAGCAGATCGACGCTGCCGGGCTTGAACATGATGTCGGAGTTGACGCGCAACTGAACACCCACGTCATCGGCGCTGATGCCCGAAGCGCTCTGGGGTATGGCGTCGGACATAAGCATCTGCTTGATTTTCTGGGCAATGGCGTAATGGGACTTTTCGACTTCAGATATCTTGATGTCGCGCGCGTCGATTTTGTCCGTATTCTGGATAAAGGGATTGTTGGAGACAGGCGAAGTGGAACTGGAGTCAAAGTTACGGTCGCCGCTGAAATAGGCGGCAAGACCCGCCCGAGTTTCGGGCGGCACCATGCTGAGAACCCAGAGCAGGAGAAAAAAGGCCATCATGGCCGTTACAAAGTCGGCATACGCGACTTTCCATGCGCCGCCGCCCATAGAGAAAACTCCTTACCGTGTATGCCTCGCGCAAGAAGCTCACGCGAGGGGCTGTCATGCCTGTCCCCAGGCCGTCCCCATGTAAACCAGTGGCTAATCAGGACAAATCCTGGGCAAATATGGACAAATCCTGGGCAAATCAGAACAAATCCTGGGCAAATATGGACAAATCCGGGGCAAATCCGTGGCAAACCGGGCAAACCGGGCAAACCGGCCAAGCCGGCCAAATCCTGGGGGGGAGGGGGCAGAAGCGCCCTGCCTTTTGCCCGTCCCGGCCTTTGGACCATTATGGCAGGCGGGGGCCACCTGCGCAACGGCTAAAACTTGGCAAAATCCACGTTTCGTTGCGGCGCGCTGCACTCTTGCGCCGCAGCAGGGCTGCGCGCCTTTGCAGGGTAAAATGCCCTAGCCGCTCTTCAGTCTGTCTTCCATTTCAGCAAAGGTGGGGCGGAAGGGGTAGGGGATGGCCCTGCGCCCGTATTCCACGGCGATAAGGGGTGTGGACCCGCGAATGGCCGCTGCCACGGCTTCCTTGATGGAATGATAGTAAAAATGTTCTTCGGCCACGTAGTTTTCAAGCTTGGAGCCCATGGGGCCGAAAAGGCCGTAGCAGCAGAGAATACCAAAGAATGTGCCGACGAGGGCCGCGCCGATGTAGTGGCCGAGAACTTCCGGCGGCTCATTGATCTTGCCCATGGCGAGAACCACGCCGAGCACGCAGGCCACGATACCCATGCCGGGCAGCGATTCGGCCATGTGTCCCACGGCATGGGCGGGCAGGGTGCCTTCTTCGCGCATGGTGGCGATATCCACGTCCATGAGGCTGTCGATGTCGGCCGGGTCGCCCGTGGTCAGATAGACGCGCAGGGTGTCGCCGATAAAGTTGACGATCTTCGTGTCCTTGGACACGTTGGGATATTTGCTGAAAATGGGGCTGGATTCGGGTTTTTCCACATCGCTTTCAATGCTGATGACGCCTTCGCGGTGCATCTTGGAAAAGAGCGTGTACAGCAGGGCCAGCGTTTCAAGATAGCGCCCCTTGCTGGACCCTGGGTCGGCAAAAAGGTGCTTCATGCTCTTGAGGATGAGCCCGAAGGTATACTTGGTCTGCGAGCCAAAAAAGGCTCCCAGGCCGCAGCCGAGAATGATGATGAATTCTGCGGGCTGAAAGAGGATGGCCCATTCACCGTGGGCCAGGGTGTATCCCGTAAACACCGAAGCCGCAACGATGCCAAGACCTATTAATAAATACATAGTGCCGCCTGTAGGCTCAATTCGTCCTGTGTCGTTCCATCACCTGCCGTGCCGGGGGATGACGTTCCCCGGAAAAGTGTTGCGGAGCCGGTATGTGCCCGTTGCCCGCACTTGGCAGGCCACTGGCCGCCGATGCTGCCGCCAGGCCCGCAGTGGCAAACATGCCAGCAGGGTGCCGCGTAGTCAAAGCCCTTTCCGGCCATTTCAGAATGGCGTGCGCCACTCCAAGGGAGGCTCAGACCAAGGTTTTCTACATTCTTAACGCCTGACCGTGTAAAATCTTTAGCCTGTCACACGGAAAAGGCAAGCCCCGGTATGGGAAAATGTTCCGAACAACATCGGAGCATATATAGGATAATGGTGTAATCAGACAGTATTTTCTGTTTGTCTGCACGGATTTTATCCCATGTGCCATGCCCCTGGCGTCTGGAGCGTCTTACCTTTGAAAAAAGTTGCCTGCCCGGACGCAGTACAAGAATGCAGCGCGTGGCAACCTGCGTGGATTCAGTCGAAAATCACATTTTTCGGCTGAATCCACGCTTTGAACTGTGTAGCATTTCAAAGTCAATCTGCTCTAGTTGCCAAAGAGATCCCGCACGAATCCTTCTGCGCCGCGTATGCCGTCCTGCAAGAGTTCAGGAAGTTTTTTGCTCTTGCCCTGCGCAAATCGCGGGTCAAGGCTGTATCCGATATTGCTGAACGGCCCTTTGGCAATGACCGGCACGCTCATGCCCAGGGTTTCCACAGTGGCTGACGCCTCCAGATACTGTCGCGGCAGGCTGACTTTCGCCTGCCCCCGGGCGCTGAGTCCCGTGGCGCTCACCGTGACGGGGCTGGCGTGTATGACGCCGTTTTTGACGGTAAAGGGGGCGCGCGCAAGATCAAAAACGTTCGGCACAGGCTTGCCCACGATGCCGGGCACGTTGGCGGGCAGGGTGGGCAGGGATTTCAGGCGCATCTGCCGTATTTCAAGCAGCCCCGAACCGGAAAGACTGTTTTGCAGGGCAACGGCGCTTTTGCCGTGCATGCTCAGGTCGGCGTCCAGACGGGCGGTGCCCTCCACGGGGCGGCCCTTGTCCAGGCTTTCCAGCAGCGCGCCCAGATCCACGTCCGACGCCGTGCCGTTTACGGTATAGGCCGCGGCTGGCACATTGGCCGTGCCCTCGGCCTTGATGAAGCCGCCGCTGCCGAGGGTGCAGTTGAAGGTAGAAATCTTGTAGTTGCCGCGCAGGCCCTGCGCCACGAACTGCACATCCCTGGCGTGCACCTTGCCTTGACGGAGGCCCGCCAGCGCGGCACGGATGTTGATGTCCGGCATGGAGGACACGTCGGTTCCCCCGGATTTTTTGTCTTTTGGTTCGCCAGTCGTCTGCACCTGCGGCTTGCTGCTTTCGGGCAGGGGCAGGTAATTGTCCAGATTGACGGCGCTGGCCTGCATGTCGGTCGTGATGGACAGGGGCGCGTCCGGTTCCATGCCCAGGCGGAACTGGCCGCTCAGGGTCACGTCGTCCATAAGGGCGTCAATGTCCGAAAGATTGAGGCTGTTGTCGCCGTAGGCCAGTCTGCTCTTGATTTTGAGCGTATCCGCAACGTCGCGGGGGGCGGGTTTGAGCGGTTGCCCCATCAGGGCGGCCAGCTTGCGCAGGGACGCATCCAGTTCAAGGTTGCCCGTGAAGGAGGGCGGGTTGAACGATGCTTCGCCCTGAAGGCCCAGGCGCGCCTGCGGCGTGGTAACCCAGCATTTGGCCACATGCATGCGCCACGCGTCCGTGTCCAGACTGCCTTCGATATTCAGCTGCAGGGGCCCGGCTTCCTTGGGCAGGGGGCCGGTCAGGGGGCTTAAGGTCAGCAGGGTCTGGCGCAGGGCGAGGTTGGGCGGCGCATAGCGCAGCTTGGCCGACAGGGCCAGGTTGGCCGACAGAGGCACGGCCATTACCGTGCCGTTCTTTGCCGTATTGGTGGCCGTAGCTGTGGCCGTATTGGTGACTGTGCCCGTCGCCGTATCCGCCGTCGTTCCCGCCGCCGCGCCCGTCGCCGTGCCCATGGTTTTGTCCGGGTGGCTGGCGGTATAGGTAAAGTCGCACTGGGCCACAGCCTCTTGCCCCGGTTGCAGATTTTCCACCGAAAGATTCAGGGCGCCGAGGGTCAGGGTCTGCCCCTGCGCGTCTGTATAGCGCACCAAGCCCTGTCGAGCGACCAGGCGTTTCAACGCAAAGGCCGGAGTCGCTCTTTCAAGCGTCTTGGCCTGCTCCACAGCCGGAGCCTTGACGCCTGCCTTGGGAACGGGCGCGTCCGCAGGATTGCCGGAAACGCGGGAATCCGCCGCGCCAGAGTCAGTGCCGGGGGCCTTGTCGGCAGCGGCGGGGGTCGGGGCAGAGATATGGCCAGGGGCCGGGGCAGAGGTATGGCCAGGGGCCGCATCTGGAGCGGCAGTAAGGGCCGCGCCGCCAGCGCCGCCAGCGCCAGTAGCAGCGGGCGCAGCGGGGGCAGCGGGAATTGCGGGCGCGGCGACATACTGCCGCACTTCCACCACAGGATTGTCCAGGCGCACCTCATGCACGACCATGGAGCCGGAAAGCAGCGGCATCAACTCAAGTTCCGCCATGCCGCTCCTGACCGAAAAAACGAGGCTGTCGCCCATCTCCGGCTGGCCCCAGCGGGCCTGCCCGAAGCGCACGCCAGGGGGAAAAAAGGAAATCTGCGGCGCAGTTTCAAAGACCAGCGGCTTGCCCGTGGACCTGGCCGTGGCGTCAGCGATCTGGCGGATAACAAAGGCGGTGTCTATCTGGCTGAGAACAATGGCCAGGGCCGCCGCGACAACCAGCAGCACGCCAGCGGTCCAAAGCAGAAAACGTTTCATCATGTCTCCAAAAAACTCTCGTGGCACATATGCCGGAACATTCCTGACCGGCAAAGGCTGCCGTGCGCGTGGCCAGCGCCAGGAGCATTGCCGGGAGCGGCCCGGTTTTTTCACTACCATCTCCTTTATACGAAAAGGGCAAATACTGTGCAAGTTGACCGCCAGTCGTTGGCTTGCGCCATTTTCGCGGGGTCGCTTGCCCACGGCCATACTTGCGCGTATGAAAAATCCATGTCCTCTGCACCTTCTCCCCCCACGCCTGTTTCCTCTGGTCAGGCTGAAGCCTCCGGCGACGCATCACCGCCTTCCGTCCGTTCTTTTAAAGGCCCGGCGGGGTTGCCTCCTGCGATCATGTTTCAGGGAACCTGCTCCAACGCGGGCAAAAGTCTGCTCACAGCGGCCCTGTGCCGTCTGCTGGCGCGGCAGGGGATTCGTGTCGTGCCCTTCAAGGCGCAGAACATGGCGCTCAATTCTTTTGTGACCGCCGACGGCAAGGAGATGGGACGCGCCCAGGCGCTTCAGGCCGCCGCCTGCGGTCTGGCCGCCGATGTGCGCATGAATCCCGTTCTTTTGAAGCCCACATCCAACACGGGCTCTCAGGTTATCGTGCTGGGGGAGCCGGTGGGGCAGATGCGTGTGGGGGCCTATCTGCGGTACAAGCCCGAAGCCTGGAAGGCCGTGCGGCGCGCCTACCGCAGTCTGGCGGCCGAAGCCGACGTGGTGGTGCTGGAAGGGGCGGGCAGCCCGGCCGAGATCAACCTCAAGGCGCACGATATCGTGAACATGCGCATGGCCCGCTATGCCCGCGCTCATGTGGCCCTTGTGGCTGACATTGACCGGGGCGGAGCCTTCGCGGCCCTGGCGGGCACCATGGCGCTGTTGACGCGGGCGGAAAGGGCGCGGGTGGCCGGTTTTATACTCAACAAGTTTCGCGGGGACCCCACGCTGCTGGACCCGGCCCTGCACAGCCTCACCCGCCGCACGGGCAAGCCTTTCTGGGGCGTTGTGCCCATGCTGGAAAATCTGCGCCTGCCCGAAGAGGACTCCGTCAGCTTCAAGCTGGGCATCACGCCCGGCCTCAGCATGGGGCAGGGCCGTGCGGCAGACGCAGAAGCGCTGGATATGGTGGTGCCCGACCTGCCCCACATCAGCAATGCCACCGACCTGGATGCCCTGCGGCAGGAGCACGGACTGCGCCTGCGCATCGTGCGCTCTGGCGAGGACTGGGGGCATCCGCACGTTGTTATTGTGCCCGGCAGCCGTAACACCGTGGCCGACCTGCGTTTTTTGCGCGCCACGGGCCTGGCTGACGCCATAACGCGCTTTGCCCGCACAGCCCTTGAAGAGAAGCGCGGCGCGCTGGTGGGCATCTGCGGGGGCCTGCAGATGCTCGGCAGCGTCATTGACGATCCTCTGGGTCTTGAGGAGGGCGGCCTTGAGCGCGGCCTCGGAATTTTGCCCCTGAAAACCCGTCTTGAAGCGGACAAAAAGCTGCTGCGGGTCACGGGGCGGGCCTGCGTCTGCCTTACGGCCAACCCACCGGAACAATGCATCGACAGCGCGGCGGCCGGGGGGCTTATGGCCCATGCCCAGGAAGTTGAAGGCTATGAAATTCACCATGGCCGCACCGCGCCCCTGCCAGAAGTGGCAGATGAAGAGGCGCATGCCCGCAACCCCCGCGTGGTGCTGGCGGACGCGGCGGGACGCCCCCTGGGCTGGGGCCTGTGCGACGCCGCCGGCCGGGCAAGGGTCTGGGGCAGCTATGTACACGGTCTTTTTGATGCCGACGCCTTTCGCCATGCTTTTCTGTCTTCCCTGCGCAGGGACTGCGGCATGCCGCCCCTTGAGGGTTCCCCTTACGCTCTTGGCCCGGAGCTTGACAGGCTGGCGGACTGTGTTGAGAACTCTCTGGACATGGCGGCCATTTACGGGCTTCTTGGGCTGTGCTAGCGTGAACGGGGCCGTGCTTTTACGCACGCCATGCCGGAAAAAGAAATGTCGCTCGCCTGCCTTCCCGGCCACCAGGGATCGCGGCGCGCGGATAGGCTCCGCCTGGTCGGGGCAAGGGGTATCGGTCGTACCCGGGTTACGGGAGCACAAGGCATGAGCATCAGAACCCTCATCAAAACTTCCAACATGGTGCAACTGGGCGTGGTTCTCATGCTTGGCCTGTGCATCGTATGGCTCGGACGCAGCCTGTCCGAAGTCAACGGGCTTTTGCACAACTACTACCGTATTGCGAGTCTGCTTGTCGAAATAGGCAATACCCCGCGCGAAAGCTACCACGCCGCGCTTGACTACCTTTCCACTGGTGATGCTGCCCACTTTGAGCGCTGGCAACGTCTTTTGCGTGAGGAACGTGGCGAGGATATCCGCCCCGACACGGCCAGGGTGGCCCCAGGTGAGCGCGTGGCCCTGTCCACCCTGGTGGACAATCTGGAGGTGGATGCCTCCACGCGCGCGAAGATGCATGCCATTCTGGCGCAGGTGGACACGTTCAACATCATGACCGAGGACGTCCTCAATCTTGCCCGTGGGCAAAAGCTCGACTCCGATGCAACGGCGTCCGCCGCCTGGATCGCCCGCCCCGGCCCGCAAGCCGCCCTGCGCATGATGCACGACTGCCATCTGGCCCGAATGCCGGACGCCATCGCCGCAGACGCCAGCCATCTTGGCAGCATGCAGTACGCCGATTTTTTTGTCCGCCTGGACAAGCGTGAGGGCCTTCTGCGCTGGACCATGCTGGCAGCCCTGGGCGGGCTGATCCTGCTTGGGGCCTCCGTGCTGGGCAATACCTGCATTTTCATAACGCGCGTGGCCAACCCCCTGGACAGGGTAAGCGGGTATGCCGAAAGCATCGCCGCCGGACTTGATCCGGAACCACTGCAACTCCGGCACAGGGATGAGCTGGCGGGCATGTTCGCCTCGCTGCAGCGTATGAAGGACACGCTTTTTTCGCGCATCAGCGAATTGAAAGAAGTGGAAATGTGGGCGCGCAAAAGCCGTCAGCAGGCCATACAGGCGCGGTCGCAGGCGCTCACGTCGCTGGAGCTCGCCCAGCGGGCCTCCCACGTGCAGGACGATTTTTTGCGCCGCATCAGCCATGAAATACGCACGCCGCTCAATGCCATCATCGGCATGAGTTACCTCAGTCTGCAAACGGATCTCAGCGGCGTGCAGCGCGACTACCTTGCCCATATCAATAAATCCGGAAGCGTGCTGCTGGACATGGTCAACAGGATTCTGGATTTTTCCAGCGCCAGCGAAGGGTCCATGCGTATGGAACGCAGGATTTTCGACCTGCCGGGCTTTCTGGAACTGCTGCGTCAGAGCGTGGCGGGCACGGCTCTGGAAAAGCGCCTTTTGCTCAGTGTGACGCGGGGCCCGTCCATTCCTGCCACCGTGGCGGGTGATGAGCGCCATCTGGAAGAAGTGCTGCGCATCCTGCTGGACAATGCCGTCAAATACACTGTGCGCGGCAGCGTCGCATTGCGCGTGCAGCGGGCGGACGAACCCGCCGCCACAGAAGGAGCCCTGCGGCTGACCTTTGTGGTGGAGGACAGCGGCCCCGGCCTGCGCGAAGAGGACTGGAAAAAGCTTTTTGAGCCCTTTGCCCTGGGGGACGAGTCCATGACGCGGTCGCGCAGCGGCCTGGGCCTGGGGCTTGCGCTGGCGCGGCAGCTGGTCAGCCTTATGGGTGGCGAGCTTGAGGTGTTCAGCGTGCCGGGAGAAGGCAGCCGTTTCTTTTTTTCGGTGGATGTGGATACAGTGGACAGCTTCAGCCTGTCTGCCGGTTCTGCGGAAAAAACGCCCCTTGCCCGGCCTGTGCGCCCTGTCGACGGCTCTCCCGGGATTTTCTTCACCGGAGCGCAGAGTCCGGCAGGCGAGCCCGGCGGCCGTACGCGGGCCATGCCCGAAACTGACGCCATGCCCGAAATCGGCGCCATGCCCGAAATCGGCGTTGGGTCTGAATCGGCGGCAGGCCAGCCAGCCCTGGCGGCTGACGGCGTGGAGGCCCCGGATCCGGGCGCATTTCTGCCCCGTACGGTGCTGGTGGTGGAAGACAATGACATCAACGCGCAAATCGCGTGTGAACTGCTGCAACAGGCGGGACTGAACGTCGTGCTGGCAGCCAACGGGCAGGAAGCCCTGGACCGGCTGAAAGCGCCCGAGCACGGGGACATAGCCCTGGTGCTGATGGATGTGCAGATGCCGGTCATGGACGGTCTTGAGGCCACAAGGCGCATCCGTTCCGAGGGGTTCGCCCCGGTGGACTTGCCCGTCATTGCCATGACGGCCCATGCGGACGTGTCTTCGCGCATGGACGGCAAGGAGGTGGGCATGAACGCCTACCTCACCAAACCCGTAAATCCTGAAACGCTCTATGACTGCCTTGAAAAATGGCTGCCGGGCGGGCTCCGTCGCAATCCTTTCAGGAATGCGCAGGCTGAGGACGCACTGTCGCCAGACCCGCAGGTGGGCTCTTTTCTTTCAAGCTCCGGCGAGGAAGACAGCCATGCCAGGCGTCTGCAGGCCATCAAGGCCCGCACGAAGGGGCAGCACAACCCCGTCATCAATATTGAGGCCGGTCTTGCCACCGTGGGCAACGACAGAAAACTGTATCTTGAGCTTTTGTTCCGTTTTGTGGAACACTATGGCGACAGCGCCGTCCAGCTGCGCGACCTGGTGCGTGACGGCAACCTTGATGCCGCCGTCCGTCTGGCGCATACCGTCAAGGGCGTGGCCGCCAATCTGGGGGTGGAACGCGTCCTCCGCCTGACCCGCATGATGGAAAACGCCCTGCCGGATGCCCCGCTGGATCCGGGGCTGCTCAATGCCTTTGAGGCAGAAATGGCGCGTGTGCTCGAATATGTTCAAAGTGTAAAAGGCCTTGACCGCGAAACCAGAAGCGGCAACCTGCAACTCGCCGAAGAGCACCGCACCGCGCTGCTGGCCCTGCTGGGCGAATTGCCCCAGCGTATGGAAAGGGACTGGGGCGGCGTGGAAGACGCGCTGGAAGCACTGATTCCGCTGATGGAAGGCACGCCCCATGCTGAAGAAGTGGCGGCCATACTGGTGGCTGTCAAAGATTTTGATATGGACGGCATGACAGACAAAGCCAGCCAGTTGCGGCAAAAGCTGCTGCGCGGGCAAGCCTGACGTGTTTTCACGGGGCAATGTCGCCTGTGCCCTTTTGCCGCAGGCGTTCTGGCCGATAAAGCCAATGGGGCCTTTTGCCCGCCACTGATGGAGGTAGGACCATGGATCATACAGCAGATACCGCGTTTGAGCGGAGCGTTGAAGACGGGCACGAAGGCGACAGGCTGCAGCTGGTCACCTTTCATATAGCTGGAGAAGAATTTGGCGTGGACATCCTTTCCGTGCAGGAAATCATCCGGCCCATGCAGATAACCATGGTGCCGCATGCGGCGCGTTTCATTGAAGGCGTCATCAATCTGCGGGGCAAGGTCATACCCGTCATCAACATGCGTACCCGTTTCAATATGTCCGCCCTGGAACGCGACAGTGATACCCGTATCGTGGTGATGGAATTTGACCAGAAAATCGTGGGCTTTCTGGTGGACGGCGTTTCAGAGGTGCTGCGCATTCCCGCGTCCACGGTGGAGCCCGCCCCGCCCGTAATCTGCGGCATCGGCTCGGAATATATCAAGGGCGTGGGCAAGCTTGACGATCGCCTGCTTATTCTGCTTGACCTTGACACGTTATTGAGCGAAATGAACGCCGAAGCGGGCTAGGCGGCGTTGCTGCATCATATGCTGATACACCATATCATGCAGGCGCTGCCCGGCG
This sequence comes from Desulfovibrio sp., assembly GCF_034006445.1. NCBI lineage: Bacteria > Pseudomonadati > Thermodesulfobacteriota > Desulfovibrionia > Desulfovibrionales > Desulfovibrionaceae > Desulfovibrio > Desulfovibrio sp. Next base: position 81,492 of record NZ_JAVESS010000011.1, read on the forward strand.
ATCCGGCGCATGCCGCGCCGCAGCTACCGGACGGGCGTCTGCCCGCCGGACAATCGCCCGCGCAGCAGGAGGCTGTATGTCCATGCGTCTTTCCCGTTCCATAGTGGGTGAAGCAGAGGCCCGTGCCGTCAGCCGTGTTCTTCTTGAAGACGGCTATCTTGGCATGGGCAATGAAGTGCGGCTTTTTGAAGAAGAAGTGGCCCGGTATCTCGGCGTAAGGCCGGATCAGGTCATTACAACCAATACGGGCACGGCGGCCCTGCATCTGGCCGTCGACGCCGTGGCCGCCCAGTGCTCTGTGCCGGGCAAGCCCGAAGTGCTTGTGCCCTCCCTGACCTTTGTGGCGTCCTTTCAGGCCATCAGCGCCGCAGGCTGCGTGCCTGTGGCCTGCGACGTGCTGACAGAAACCGGCACCCTTGATCTGGCCGATGCCGAAAAACGCCTTACCCCCAATACCATAGCCCTCATGTACGTGGACTATGCCAGCAACCCCTGGCACCTCGACGAGGTCTATGACTTTGCCTGCCGCAAGGGACTGCGCGTCGTTGAAGACGCCGCCCATGCGTTCGGCTGCAAGCATGACGGCCGCAAGATCGGCAGTTTCGGCGATATGGTCTGCTTCAGCTTTGACGGCATCAAGAATATTACCTGCGGCGAAGGCGGCTGCCTGGTGGCTTTTGACGCCGAAGCCGGACGGCTGGCTTCCGACGCCCGCCTGCTCTCTGTGGAAGATGACGCGCAAAAGCGTTTTGCCGGGGCCCGCTCCTGGGACCCTGACGTGAAACGGCAGGGCTGGCGCTACCATATGAGCAACATTATGGCCGCCATCGGACGCGTGCAGCTTTCGCGCCTCGATGCGGAGTTCATCCCCGCGCGGCGCGCCCTTGCGGCCCGCTATGCCGAACGCCTGTCCGGCGTGTCGGGTGTGGCCCTGCTGCGCACCGACCCCCGCGATTTTGTGGTGCGCCATATCATGCCGGTACGCGTGCTTGACGGCCGCAAGGATGCGGTGAAGGAAGCTCTGGCCGCCCAGGGCCTGCCCACTGGCGTCCATTACAAGCCCAATCACCTTTTGAGTTACTTCGGCCATGGCGAAAGCCTGCCCGTTACCGAACAGCTGTACGCCGAACTGGTGACGCTGCCCATGCATCCCGGTCTGACCGTGGAAGATGTGGATGCCGTGTGCGCCGGAATAGCCGGGGCATTGAAGAGTTGAGCGGCGAAGGCTTGCAGCCGCCCGGCGTATCTGACCTTGCCGCCTTCGTAAGGGGCCTGCTGGCCAGACGCTGGGTGCGCTTCGGCATGGTGGGCGGGGCGGCCAGCCTCTCGTACATCCTGTTGGGGCTGCTGTTCGTCAACCTGTGGGGCATGCCTGTTCTGGCAGGCAATGCCCTGGCCTATGCGCTGAGTTTCATCGTTTCCTACCTGGGGCAGAGCCTGTGGACATTCCAGGCCGCCGGGCCGGGAGGCGGCCTCTCCCACTGGGCCATGCTGCCGCGTTTTGCCGCCACCCAGGCGGTGGGGCTTGGCCTCAATTCCGTCATCATCTGGCTGCTCATGCGGCTTGGCCTGACCTATGAGGTGGCCATGCCCATGGCCGTGCTGCTTGTGCCGGTCATGGTCTATCTTTTGTGCAAGTACTGGGTGTTCCGTCATAGTGCCGGGATGGAACAGGCTGCCCGGCCTGCCAGCCAGGCGGCTTCATCCGACCATCCCCCAACCAGCAAGGAAAAACCATGAGCGTTCCCGCCGTTTCTGTCATCATGAACTGCCTCAACAGCTCCCGCGACCTGCGCGAAGCTATGGACAGCATCATGGCCCAGACGTTCACGGATTTTGAGATCGTTTTCTGGGATAATGGCTCCACGGACGAAAGCCCCGCCATTGCAAAAAGCTATGGCGAAAAAGTGCGCTATTTCAGAGGTGAAACCACGGTGCCGCTCGGCGCGGGCCGTAATCTCGCCCTGGCGCAGGCCAGAGGGCGGTATATCGCCTTTCTGGACTGCGACGACATCTGGCGGCCCCGCAAGCTGGAGCTTCAGGTGGGGCTGTTCGAGGCCAATCCCCGCGTGGGGCTTGTCAGCACGGACACGGAAATTTTCGACGGCAAAAGAGTCATCAAACGCCTGTTCGCCGAAACACGTCCCGCACGCGGCATGGCCTTTGCCGCGCTGATGGAACGGCAGTGGATTTCCATGTCGTCAGCCATGGTTCGGGCCGAAGCCCTTGCCGGACTTTCCGAGCACGCGGTGCCCACAGGGCAGGGTGAAAACGGCGGCTGGTTTGATGAAAGCCTCAACGTCTGCGAAGAGGCCGACGTTTTTTATCGCATTGCCCACGATTGGGAACTGGACCACGTGGACGAGCCGCTCACGGTGTGGCGTGTACACGGGGAGAACACGACCTTTCGCAAGTTCGGCCAGTTTGCGGACGAAACCCTGCGCATTCTGGACAAGCACCGCCGTCTCTACCCTGGCTACGACCAGGAGCACGCCGGACTTGTGCTCCTGCTTACCCGCCGGGCCGCGTTTCAAAAGGCCGTGGCCCTGTGGCGCGAAGGCAGAAACGCCGAAGCGCGCAAAGTCATGGCCCCCTGGCGGAACAGCGGCAAAAAATATCAGATGTTCTGGTGGGCCAGCTTTTTGCCGGGCGGGTGCTTTGACGCGGCAGCCCGTTTGTATTTTGCCCTTCCTGCCTTCCTTCGCCGGTAAGGCATTCATGGCGCAGCCTCTTAACGTGTGTCTGCGCCAACGGGTCTCGCCATTAGAGCAGATTACCTTTGAAATGCCTCACATTTCAAAGGTATCATTCAGCCGAAAAATGCGATTTGCGGCTGAATCCACGCCACGTTGCGGCGCGCTGCACTCTCGCGCAGCGTTAGAGCATTTACACTTTTTCAAAGTTAAAATGCTCTAAAAATGGTCTCCTCCCCCACGTCCCCCACCCCCAAAATTTTTATGGTATCTGAGAGCAGGTAATCTTTGCAAAAGGTTACCTGCTCTCATGCTGCGTGCGTGCGCAGCAGGAGAGCAGCGTGTCTGCACCAAGCGGTGAGCGCAGCCGCCCAAGGTCTTTTATTCGCGGCACTGCGCGCTGTTTGCTGCGCGTCGGATCTGCCGCAAAAAAAATCTGGGAGTGTATATTTTCAGCGTTGAACTGCCTTGAAGCCGATTTTTTTAGTGTTGATACCGTCCGACTTTCAAAAAAGCATTGTTTTTTGCTCAGGAAACAGGTATCCGTCCAAGAGCTATTCTTGGGGATGGGCGGGTTTCAGATCGCGTGGGATGGACAAGCGCCTGTGACTCGTACCTCCAAAAAACCCACAGCGTTAAGGGAGCAGTTGTTATGGCATGGACGCAAGTTTACGACCCGATGGGCGGCCCCGTATGGTCCGCTCTGGTGGCAGGGATTCCACTCATCAGTCTTTTTTACATGTTGGCGGTTCGACGCGCCAAAGGTCACTACGCCGCGGCTCTGGCCGTGGCCCTGGCCTTCCTTCTCGCCCTCTTTGTCTGGGGCATGCCCACGAGCACGGCATTCAGCGCTCTGACCTACGGGGCGGCCTTCGGCCTCTTCCCGATCATCTGGATTGTTGTCACAGCCGTGTGGGTGTACAACATGACCGTGGAATCGGGCGAATTTGAGTACATCAAGGACTCTCTTGCCCGCCTGACGGACGACCGCCGTCTGCAGGCCATCTTTATCGCCTTTGCCTTCGGTTCGTTCATTGAAGGCACGGCCGGCTTCGGCACCCCGGTGGCCATCACCGCCGCCATGTTGGTGGGCCTGGGCTTCAGACCCCTGTACGCCGCCGGTATCTGCCTTATCGCCAACACCGCCCCCGTGGCCTTCGGCGCCATCGGCATTCCGATCATCGTGGGCGCGCAGGTTTCCGGTCTGAACGAAATGACCGTGAGCCAGATCGTGGGCCGCCAGTTGCCCTTCCTGTCCATTCTTGTGCCCCTGTGGCTCTGCTGCGTCATGTGCGGCTTCCGCCGCGCCATGGAAGTGCTGCCCGCCATTCTTGTGGCCGGTGTGGCCTTTGCCGGTTCGCAGTTCCTGTTCTCCAACTTCCACGGCCCGACCCTGCCTGACATCATGTCGGCCCTGATCACCATCATCGCCCTGGTGCTGCTGCTGCGCGTGTGGAAGCCCGCCCGCATCTGGCGCTTCGAAGGCGAACAGGAAAGCAAGCTTGAAGGCACTGCACCGGCTTTTGGCGTGGTGCTTCGCGCATGGCTGCCCTACATCATTCTGGCCGTCATGGTCTTTTTGTGGGGCCTGCCCCAGTTCAAGAACATGCTTAACGCCATTCCCGGCGCGGTCATGAAGTTCTCCTGGCCCGGCCTGGACGGCATGGTTGAAAAGACCGCCCCCATTGTGGCCAAGAACAGCAATTACGCCGCCGTGTTTATGTTTAACTGGCTGTCTGCTGGCGGTACCGCCATTCTGATCGCCGGTTTCATAGCCGTACCCTTCATGCCCGGCTATTCCTTTGGCAAGGCCATCAGCTGCTTTGGCCGCACCATGTACCAGTTGCGCTTCCCCATTCTGACCATCTCCATGATTCTTGGCCTGGCCTACCTCATGAACTACTCTGGCATGAGCTCCACAATGGGTATTGCCTTCACCCTGACCGGCTCCCTGTTCCCGCTGTTCTCGCCCATCCTGGGCTGGCTCGGCGTGTTCCTGACCGGTTCGGACACCTCCTCCAACGCCCTCTTCTGCGGTATGCAGCGCTCCACCGCCGAAGTGGTGGGCATGGACCCCAACCTGGCCGTGGCCGCCAACTCCTCCGGTGGTGTTACGGGTAAGATGATTTCGCCCCAGTCCATCAGTGTGGCCACCGCGGCTACCAACCTGGTGGGTCATGAAGGCGACCTCTTCCGCTTCACCCTGGGTCACAGTGTCGCCATGACCCTGTTCATCTGCGCGCTCACCTATCTGCAGGCTGGCGTGCTGCACTGGATGCTTCCTTCCTAGCATCCGGCATCAGCTGATTGTACGCGCCGCCCCGCAAGGGGCGGCGCTTTTTTGTTTGAGGCACAGGGACAGCGTGGTGTTGAGCTGTGGCTGTCTGGGAGTCTGCTCGGCTTCATGTTTTGGGCATCTCCTGCGCGCGTTTTTTCTTGACGCGGTAGTTTGATCTCCATATAGTGTACATACACTATATGGAGGCAGAACGATGAAATCCGTTTCGACCCCGCCCCAATCGCCATGCGTCTGCACAAATTTGCGGCGCATAGCCCAACGGGTGACAGGTTTCTACGACGTAGCGCTTGAGTCCGCTGGCATCAGCGTTACCCAGTATTCCTTGCTGGCCAACATTTCGCGCATGCCGGGTTGCGGCACGGGGCAGTTGGCGCAGCGGGTGCGGCTGGAGCGCAGTACCTTGGTGCGCACCCTGCAGCCACTTTTGAGTCAGGGGTTCATCGTGGACAAAGCTCCCGCCGGAAGTCGGAAGCGCCAGCTTTATCTCAGCCCGCTGGGGGAAGACGTTTTCGCCAGGGCAATGCTGTTATGGCAGCAGGCCCAAACGGACATCAAAACGCATCTTGGCGAAAGCTATGAAACGCTTTGGCATATTTTTACGCAGATCGACTCGCTGAAATAGCATTGCCCCAGAATCGTTCTATGGTGGTCCAAGAATAGCATTGCCCCTGGCCGCTTCTGGCTGAATATGCCCTGGTGCCGTACGTGCGCGGATTCGAACAACGAGCGCCAGACCAAGGAAAATCCCCGTGACAAATTCCATCGAAAATCGCCCAATTCATTGCCAGCTTTCCCCAACCGCTCCGGCAAGGGGTTTATGGGTCGTCATCTTCCTGTCCAGCCTTGTACTGATGATTACAATGGGTATTCGCCAGACTGTGGGCCTGTTTGTGCATCCACTGATAGGCGCTACAGGCATGAGCATCACTGAAATGAGCATGGCCCTGGCTATCGGTCAATTGATGTGGGGGGTGTTTCAGCCATTATTTGGGGCTTGGGCCGACAAGAGGGGGCCGCTTCCTGTACTGCTGACAGGCGCGCTGCTTTTGTGCTTGGGGCAGATATGCACGCTTCAGGCGGGATCTTTCTGGAGCATGACACTTGCACAAGGGGTATTAAGCCCGGCCGGGGCGGCTGCGGGCAGCTTTTCCATACTCATAGGCATTGTGGCTGGGCGTTTGCCAGAAGACAAGCGTTCTGTGGCCAGCGGCATCATCAATGCCGGAGGCTCTCTGGGGCAGTTTGCCTTTGCGCCTCTGGTGCAGGCCGCCATCAGTCTTAAGGGCTATACTGGCGGACTGCTGCTTTTGGCGGTTTCTGCGTTGGCGTCCATTGTACCTTCATGGATGCTTTGCCGTCAGACGGGAATGGCGCGGGCTTCTGACAGCCCACTTGCAGCCGGGACGGCCGCCGCCACAAGCGCTGCCAATCGGACGAGCAGTCAGGGTCTCAAGCCGCAGTTGAAAGCAGCCTTTCGTAATCCCAGCTATCTGCTCCTGCACGCAGGTTTTTTTACCTGCGGGTTTCACGTGGCTTTTCTGACTACCCACTTGCCGGGTGAAGTCAGCCTGTGCGGGCACGAGGCTTCGGTTTCGGCCATCAGCCTGTCTCTCATCGGACTGTGCAATATTGCGGGGAGCATCGGGGCTGGCATTCTGGGCAAGTATTTTCGCATGAAGTTTATCTTGTCTGCTCTTTATGCCTTTCGCGCATTGATGATCGCCGTTTATCTCGTTTCGCCCAAGACCGAGCTGACCTTCTATATATTTGCCGTAACTACCGGGTTTACCTGGCTGGCCACGGTCCCCCCCACTGCGGGGATTGTGGGCAAGCTTTTTGGCACGCGCTATCTGGCCACACTTTTTGGGCTGACTCTGTTGACGCACCAGATTGGCGCTTTTCTTGGCGCATGGCTGGGAGGAGTAGCGTTACAATATTCGGGCAACCTTTTGTGGGTCTGGCAGGTAGATATCGCGTTGGCCCTGCTGGCGGCTCTTGTAAATTTGCCAATTAAGGAGGCAAAAGTTGTTCGGACCTAGTGGCATCCGTTGTGATAATATGTAACAGTTACGCAAAAGGATAAAAACAGGAATCCAAAAAAACCACGACATGTCTGGTACTGAGGCATTGCAGCGCTCAAAAATCTTTATAGCGTGTATGTCCAATTCTTTGCGGGCGGAACGATCTCATATTGCATTTGCCAGAAAAAGGCTGTTCCGAAAATCTGATCCATTGGGAGCAATTTTCCGGAACAGCCTTTAGATTGGTAGTGGTAGGTTGCCGTGGCGGCGCTAGCCCAGTAGCATTTCCAGCACGGCATCGGCCAGCAGGGCGGCGGCTTCGGTGACGCGGGGGGCCAGGGGCGGGGCCATGAGAATATCCGTGGTAAAATCGCCCACCAGCACCAGTGCGCCCAAATTTCTCCGGCCCATGGGCGCGCCGCCGCAGCCGCCCATGCCCGACGCGCTGGCAACCCTGTGCCCTGCCAGCAGGGCTCCTTCCACAAACAGGCTTTTGTCATTGGGGTCGTCAAAAGCCTCAATCCAGATGGGGCAGGCTGGCAGCAGGGCGGGCAGGTTGTCTGCCGTGACGTGCAGTTTGTGCGTTGCCACGTCCATATGCGGGTTCAGTTCCAGCAGCAGTTCGCGCAGGGCGTCCACCTTGTGGCGGCCCACGTGGCGCGGCCAGTATTGCTGGCGGTTGAGGTTGGAGGCGTCCACCACGTCGTCGTCCACCAGGGTGATGTGTCCCACGCCGCAACGGGCCAGCATGAGGGCCGCGTTGGAACCAAGGCCCCCAGCACCGGCAATGCCTATGCGGGCACTGAACAGGGCGTCCAGCTGTGCGGGGCTGAAGTAGCGGCCAAGGCCGTCATGCAGAGGATTGGTCATAGTGTCTCCTTGGGGCAGATCTCTGTTGCGCATGTGGAGTCCCAATAGGTTGGAGGCGTTCGCTTTGCTCTGGAATCCTGCGGGCGGTCTGGCCTGCGGAATTGCGCTGGCCTGCGGGATTGCACTGGCCTGCGGGATCGCGCTGGCCTGCTGGATTGCGCTGGTGCTGTGCCGCAGGCGTCGGGCCAGGCCGCTGCCACCCTTTGCCGACGTCGCGGATTCCGGCATCGGCAAAGGATGGGCAGGCGGTTGGCAGGCAGTTAGCAGGCAGTGGCCGGATGTTCCCAGTCCTTGAGCACGGGCTGGTAGCCCATGCCCAGCAGGGCCGAGGTCATTTCTTCCAGGCTGCGGCCGTCGGTGATTTCAAACTGTCCGGGGTTGTGCAGGTCTTCGGTGGCGCGGCCGCCCACGGCCGTGGAAACGCCAGCGGAAACGCGCGTGACCCCAAGGGGCAGCAGGTGGTCGCGCATAAAGGCGCTCTCACGGCTGGAGCAGGTAATGCCCGCACGGGGCAGAAAGCAGCGCAGGGCGGTCACGTACTGCACGAGGTGGCGGTCGTCCAGGGCGTGCGGCACGTCAAAGCTGCCTTCGTGCGGGCAGATGCGCGGTATGGACACGCTGACGTCCATGCCGGGGTAGTGGCGTTGCAGCCACCAGGCGTGCAGGCCCGTGGCAAAGGCGTCCTGCTCGAAGGATTCCAGCCCCAGCAGCGCGCCCACGCCCATGGAGCGCATGCCCGCTTCAGCCGCGCGCTGCGGCGCGTTGAGGCGGAAGGCGTAGTCACGTTTGGGCCCGGCGGGATGCAGCCATGCGTACAGATCGGGATTATACGTTTCCTGAAACATGGTCATGCTGTCCACGCCCGCGTCCACAAGCAGCTTGTATTCGTCGGTGGTGAGGGAGTAGACCTCGATGCCCACAGAGGCGAACCAGGGTTTTATGCGCCGCGCCACATCGGCGATATATTGAGGAGAGGACAGGTGGCGGGCGTCGCCGGTGAGCAGCAGCACATGCTGGAAGCCCTGGTCTGCTATGGCCCTTGCCTCGGCGGCGGCCTCATCCACACTGAGGTGGTGGCGGGGCTGTTTGTTCTTGGCGTTAAAGCCGCAGTAACGGCATTGGTTGGTGCAGACGTCGGAAATGTACAGCGGGGTGAAAATGTGCACCGCCCGGCCGAAAAAACGCAGTGTGAGCTCATGGGCGCGGCGGGCCAGAAGCTCCAGATGCGGGGCGGCGGCTGGGGAAAGAAGTGTCAGAAAATCATCGGGAAGGAGGCTGTGCTTTTCAAGCACGGAAAAAACCTGTTCTTCCGTGGCATTCTGCACGGTCTCGGCCCTTCGTTGCGCGGGCCAGTTCTGCAAAAAATCTTGATATGTTTGCATATGTTTTACCCCCTGGGGGCTGTTTTTACATTAATGATTTTGCGCCAAGGGCAAGGAAAAAGGCTTTTTTACGAAAGGAGTGTACTTTTGCGGTACATGACAAGAGTAAAAAATGGCCTTTTGACGCAGCCAATTGGACAAAAGAATTATTTAGAAACAGTCCCTAGCGCAGAAAGCCCGTAAGCGGGGATGATGCTTCGGCTCCGGCGGCCCTGCCGCGCACAAATCCTGGCCCGGAGAGCCACGCGTTGCGCCCGGCCCGCACAGCCTCGCCAAAGGCGCGCGCCATGACCACAGGGTCGTTGGCCGAGGCTATGGCCGTATTGACCAGACAGGCGGCCGCGCCCATTTCCATGGCTTCGCAGGCTTGTGAAGGCCGCCCGATGCCCGCGTCCACAATGACCGGAAGGTCCAGTTCCTCAATCAGGATGGCGATCATTTCCTTGGTGCGCAGCCCCCTGTTGGTGCCGATGGGCGCGCCAAGGGGCATGATTGCGGCGGCTCCTGCCTCGACGCAGGCACGGGCCACATAGAGATCGGCATTGATGTAGGGCAGTACGGTGAAGCCCTCCTTGGCGAGAGTTTCCGTGGCTTTGGCGGTTTCGTAGCCGTCGGGCAGGAGATGGCGCGTGTCGGAAATGACCTCGATCTTGATCCAGTCGCCGCAGCCAGCAGCGCGGGCCAGTCGGGCGAGGCGCACGGCCTCTTCAGCGTTGCGCGCGCCGGAGGTGTTGGGCAGAAGGCGCATGTGGCCGGGAATGTGCGTCAGTATGTTTTGCGAGGCCTGCCCCGGAGCAGTTCCGTCATTGGGGGAGCCGGGCCTGTCCACACGGCGCATGGCCACTGTGATGACCTGCGAACCGCTGGCCTCGGCCACGGCAGGGATAAGGCTGTCGGCCCCGTATTTGCCGGTGCCGATAAAAAGGCGGCTGGAAAGGCTGACACCGCCCAACATAAAGGAATCATTGGTATTCATGGAGTACTCCGCGCAAAAGCGCTGCTGAAAGATTGCGGTTGTGGAGTTGCGTTTTGCAAACAGGTGGATGCAAGAGGCAGGGCGTCTTTGCGCATATAGATTCTCAAAGACGCGCGCTGGCCCGTTGCAGTGCTGACAGCGCGTATGCCCGCGCCCCCGCCTTCACGGCCAGCGTCTGCCCGCGCAGCCGTCAGAACCCGGCATGCTCAGGACTGGCACACGCTGAACGTGCCCTATCCACCACCCACAAACTGTACAATCTCAAGGCAATCGCCTTCTTGCAGCGTGGTTTGCGCAAAAGTGTCCCTGGCAATGATCTGCCCGTTGCGCTCTACAACCACAGCGCTGGCTTCATACGCCCGCTCTGACAGAAACCGGCTGATGCTGGCGCCTGGCGCGCAGTCCTCGGTTTGGCCGTTAACCACGATGTTCATAAAGAACCTCCATAGGTTACAGGAGCCTGATCCGCGGGGGCGTGGCTGACGGTACCGAGCA